>NZ_JBFTQX010000004.1:0-285670 GCF_056399225.1 Dyella sp. 01N448
GCTGTGGCCCCACCCGATCCCATCCCGAACTCGGAAGTGAAACGCAGCTGCGCCGATGGTAGTGTGAATTCTCATGCAAGAGTAGGTCACCGCCAGGGGCTTTATCCCTCAAACGCCTTCCCATCCGGGAAGGCGTTTGTCTTTGTGCGCTTTGAAAATTTTGCTGCATCGATACACGGCCAACTGCCACGGGCATCGTCTGAAAGCGCCGAAGTCGTCCGATGCGCGCTGTGCAGCAAAAACTTATCGCCTATGATGCAAAGCTCACCTGAGCTGCAAGCCGCGGAGCGTTTCCAGTGTTTGTCCATGTCGAAACCCGCCGTCGTCGGCATGTCCAATGGGCCACCGTGCTCGTGGTGGTCGTGTGCGTGATCAGTTTCGTCGGCCTGGCCTTGATGCCTGGGCCGCAGCGCATGTCGATGTGGCTCGAATGGGGTACCGTGCCGGCGAACATCTTCGATCCGAAGGCGCCGCTGCTGCCGCAATTGCACGATCCATCGCTGCTACGCCTGTTCACCGCGCTCTTCATCCATCTCGCCTGGCTGCATCTGCTGGGCAATCTATTGTTCCTGGTGATCTTTGGTTTGCCGGCGGAACGCGCACTGGGCTCGCTGCGCTTCCTGCTGCTGTTTGTGCTCGGTGGCATGGTGGCGAACCTAGTCGGTGCGCTTTCGTTGACTGGCGTGCGTTCGCCGATCATCGGCTGCAGCGGCGCCGTGTCGGCGGTGCTGGGAACCTACATAGCGCTGTTTCCCCGCGCGAGACTAGGACTGGTGTTGCCCCTGGGTCTCTACCTGGAATTCGTGCGCGTCCCGGCCTTTCTCCTGATCGGCATCTGGGTGCTGTTGCAGTTGCTCTTCAGCTACGCCGGGCCCAGTTATGGTGCGGTAGTGTGGTGGACGCATATCGCCGGCTTCCTGTTTGGCGTGGTGTTTGCCTTGTTTTCGCGAGAAGGCATCGCGCGGCGTCTACGCGGATAACATAGGCTCATGCGCAACAAGAAACTCTACAAAGTCACCTTCCTGCATCTGGGCAAGTGCTACGAGCTCTATGCCCGCCACGTGGCATCAAGCAGCCTGTGGGGTTTCACCGAAGTCGGCGAACTGGTGTTCGAGCCCGTGGGCGAAGGCCTGCTGGTGGATCCCACCGAAGAGAAGCTGCGCGACGAGTTCAAGGACACGCGCGTATTGCACCTGCCGATGCAATCGGTGGTGCGGGTCGAGGAAGTGGAGAGCAAGGGCGCGCTGGTGATCCGTGATGCCAGCGACGGCCAGAAGATCACGCCGTTTCCGATGCCGCCGCGCGGGCGCTGAATCGCTGGCTAGACGTGGCGGATTACCGCGATCAGGATCTCCACGGCAATCAACACGATGATGGCCAGCTCCATCAGCTCGCCCCGCTTGCTCGATGCCTCTTCATATAACGCCGCGTAGCTGTCGCGGATGATGGCCAGCTTGCGATCGACGGCTTTGCTGACATGCGGTACGCGAAACAACTCGAGTGCCGCCGCATAAACGCGCGCGAGATAAACGTCCTCGGTGACTTGCAGTGCGTTGTCGACTTTCTCGGTGATCTCGGTGACTTCCGCCACGAGCGTGTATAGATGCCGCGCCAGATCGGCGTAGCGTCGCGCTGCAAAAGGGTTGGCGACGTTGTGCGTCGCTTCCACCAGGTCGTACATGCGTGGCAGTTCGGCATCGAGCAATTCGTCGTAGTAGCGCAACTCCAATAGCTGGGCGTTCGCCACTTCGAGAATATCGACCACGTCCGACTCACCGCGCGGTTCGTAGATGAAGGCGCGGTCCCAGGTGACGACGGCCAGATCGTCGGTGTAATACGAAAAGCGCTGCCGCAGCAGTTCCTGGCGAGCAGACTCGGAGAGCGGTCGTGATTCACCGGCAAGCAAGGGCACAAGGTCCAGCTCGTCGTGAAGCGTTGCTGTACTCACGACTCCTTCGAGCGCATGTACCAGGCCCAGTAGATAGTCCTCGTGCAGGACGGCCACACTCGGCCGCAACAGCGCGGGCCCCACGATGTCCGTGATCTGCGCCAGCAGACGCGTCCACGCGTCTGAATCGGAGGCCAGACCAAACGCGGCATCGACTGCATTCACTCGCGCGCTGAAGTCCACCCATGAGAGATCGTCGGCAGGCACGCTGATGGATAAGGCGGCGACTCCGAACTCGTAGAGCCTCGCGAGCGCGGTGGCTTGCAAGGCGCGGCCACCGACATCAACCTCGATGGGACCCAGGGTCAACTCGACGGGTGGTACGCCGAACGTCAGCGCCTTCGTCGGCGCGGTCACCAACCGACTGCGGGCGGCGGCAGTACGCGCCCGTTGCGCCCAAAGTGATTCGGCGGCGGTCAGATCGATGGTGTCGGCAATGTCGACCAGCCGCATCGCAATGACCGATGCGCGGTGTACATGCGGTTGTCGACCCATGGTGTTCGTCCATGTGACGGCGCTCTGTGGAAGCTTCGCGCCGATGGCCCGATTCTAGACCGTGAGCGTGACAGTCATGTCAGCCGGCGGCCAGCCCATGGTGACGCGAGAACTGCCGGAACAGGCGGCGCGCCAGCGGAGTCGGGGCAACCTGCTTAAACGTGTGGTGCGGATCGAAGCCTTCGCGCTTCATGTCGTGGTGCTTGCGGTCAATGTAGGCGCGCATCACATCCGCATTGAATTCAGGATGGAACTGCGCGCTCATCGCGTTCTTGCCGTAGCGGACGAGATGATTCGGGTCGCGCGAGGAACTGGCCAGTACGGTCGTGTTCTTAGGCAGCTCGAGTACGCTTTGTTCATGCGTGGCATGGGCGCGAAATGCAGACGGGAAGCTGCTTGCCAGCGGATCGTTTTTGGCGGCATCGAGCATGTTCAGCGTCACGGTGCCGATCTCGCGACCGCCGGGCAGGTAGTCGACGCGCCCACCCAGGGCATGCGACATCAGCTGATGGCCGTAGCACACGCCGAACATCGGCAGCTCCAGATCCATGGCATCCCTGATCCAGCCCGCCGTGCGTTCGCTCCATGCGGCACGCTCAGTGACCATCGCGGCGGAACCGGTGATCAGTGCACCGGCCACTTCGCTGGGTGGTGGAAGTTGTTCGCCAGCTTCCACGTCGACCACGCGGATGCGCTCCGGCAACAGCTGTGCACCAAGGCGGAACCAGTGGGGAAAGTCACCGTGACGCGCGCGAATGGGAGCAGGGGCGCGACCGGTGCGGATGATCAGGACAGGCTTCATGCGATACGACGAATACGTTGGGTGAGCGAGCAGCGTCGTCAGACGACGCCATGTTCGATGGGCGGAATCACGGTCAGCACTTCCTTGACGGTGGTGACGCCGCGCGCCACCTGGGCCGCCGCGGAAATGCGCAAGGGACGCATGCCTTCGGCGAGCGCGGCGTGGCCGAAATGACCCAGATCCAGCTGCGATGAAATCAATCCGCGCAGGCGCGAGGACAGCGGCAGCATCTCGTAGATGCCGGTGCGTCCCATGAAGCCTGTATTGCGGCACTCCAGGCAACCGACCGGTTTGTAGACCTTCTCGGGCAGCGGCACGTCCCAGCCGTGCGTGAGCGCCGTCCACTCGTGCGGCTCCTGCTCGGTGGCCTGCTTGCAGTGGGCACACAGCGTGCGCACCAGACGCTGCGCCACCACGCCGGTCAGGGTGGATTGGATCAGGTAATGCGGTACGCCCAGATCAAGCAGACGCGTGATCGCGCTGGGCGCATCGTTGGTATGCAGGGTCGACAGCACGAGGTGACCGGTGAGCGAGGCCTGCACGGCCATCTGCGCCGTTTCCAGGTCGCGGATTTCGCCAACCATGATGATGTCCGGGTCCTGTCGCAGCAGCGTGCGCACGCCAGTGGCAAAGTCCAGGTCGATGGCCGCCTGCACCTGCATCTGGTTGAACTCGGGGCTCACCATTTCGATCGGGTCTTCGACCGTGCAGACGTTCAACTCCGGCGTCGCCAGATGTTTGAGCGTCGAGTAAAGCGTGGTGGTCTTGCCCGAACCGGTAGGACCGGTCACCAGCACGATGCCGTGCGGGCGTTCCACCATCGTTCGCCAGGCCTCGCCCTCTTCGGGCGAAAAGCCCAGCTGCGAGAAATCCTTGGCCACGATGTCCGGATCGAAGATACGCATCACCACCTTTTCGCCGAACGCTGTCGGCATGGTGGAGATACGCAGTTCCACTTCACGTCCTGAAGCAGAGCGTGTCTTGATGCGACCGTCCTGCGGGCGGCGCTTTTCGGCCACATCCATGCGCGAGAGGATCTTGATTCGCGCGGTGACCGCGGTCATCACCGGCGGCGGCAGCTCGAATACCTTGTGCATCACGCCGTCGATGCGAAAACGCATCAGGCCGGCTTCGCGGCGCGGCTCCAAATGGATATCCGAGGCGCGCTGTTCGAACGCGTATTGCAGCAGCCAATCCACGATGTGCACGACGTGGCGATCATCCGCGCCGACTTCGCCGCCCTTGCCCAGCTCCAGCAGCTGTTCGAAGTTGAGGATGGCGGAGGAGTCGTAGCCGGTGGTCTTGGCGTCCTGCGCCAGCTGGATCGAGCGTTGTACGCCGTAGAACTCCAGCAGGTAGCGGTTGATGTCGATCGGGTTGGACACCACGCGCTTCACGTCTCGCCGCAGCATCTGCGAGAGGTCGGCCGCCCATGCATTGTCGAATGGCTCGCAGGTGGCGAAGGTCGCTTCGCCCGGCGCTACCGCCACCGGCAGGATGCGATGGCGTTCGGCGTAGGCGCGGCTGACCACCTGGGTCACCGCGGCCACGTTGATCTTCATCGGATCGATTTTCAGGTACGGCAGCTGGGCGTGGCCGGCGAGCCATTCGGTCAGCGCCTCCAGGCTCAGCGGTCGGCCCGGATCGCGCTGGTTGGGCAGCTTGGCGTTGGCCACCAGCACCAGCGGATGCAATTCCACGGTGGCGCGGCCGCTGCGCGAGCCCATGCGCACCTGCTTGGCGTCTTCGGCGAGCAGATAGCCGTCGACCACCAGCGTGGCGAGCATTTCATCCAGCGCCAGCCGACTGCGGCGGCCGAGCAGGGACACTGTTTGCGGCGAAGCGGCCATGCGGCGATCTCTCCGATAGGCTTTCTGCGCTGGATTCCAGCGGAGAAAGCGGTCCCGGCTATACTAACCCGCTTTATTGAAGCCCACGGAAAGCCATGTCCGCGCGCACCTTCCAAGATGTGATCCAGACCCTTAACCGCTATTGGGCGGCGCAGGGTTGTGTCCTGCTGCAGCCCCTCGACACCGAGGTCGGCGCCGGCACGTTCCACCCGGCCACTTTTTTGCGTTCGCTCGGTCCCGAGCCCTGGGCGGCGGCGTACGTGCAGCCGTCCCGCCGTCCTACTGACGGCCGCTACGGCGAAAACCCGAACCGCCTGCAGCATTACTACCAGTACCAGGTGGTGATGAAGCCAAACCCGGACAACATCCTGGACCTGTACATCGGTTCGCTGAAGGAGCTGGGCCTGGATCCGCTGGTGCACGACCTGCGCTTCGTCGAAGACAACTGGGAATCGCCGACGCTCGGCGCCTGGGGTCTGGGCTGGGAAGTCTGGCTCAATGGCATGGAGGTGACCCAGTTCACCTACTTCCAGCAGGCCGGCGGCCTGGAGTGCCGTCCCGTGACCGGTGAGATCACCTACGGTCTCGAGCGCCTGGCCATGTACCTGCAGAACGTGGACAACGTCTACGACCTGATCTGGACCGACGGCCCGCGCGGCACCGTCACCTATGGCGACGTGTTCCACCAGAACGAAGTGGAGCAGAGCACCTACAACTTCGAGCACGCCAACGTGCCCGAATTGCTGCGCTGGTTCGACGTGTGCGAAGGCGAAGCCAACAAGCTGATCGCCGCCAACCTGCCGTTGCCTGCCTACGAGCAGGTGATGAAGGCCAGCCACACCTTTAACCTGCTCGACGCGCGCCGCGCCATCAGCGTCACCGAACGCCAGCGCTACATCCTGCGCGTGCGCACGCTGGCCCGAGCGGTGGCTGAAACCTATGTCGCACAACGCGAAAAGCTCGGGTTTCCCGGCCTGAAGAAGAACGTGAAGGAGCAGGCTGCATGAGCGCCGCCACCAAGCCGCTGTTGATCGAACTGGGCACCGAAGAACTGCCGCCCAAGGCGCTGGATGACTTGTCCGCTGCGTTCCTGCGCGGCATCTGCGACGGACTGGCCAAGCGCGGCGTGGACGCCGGCCTGGACGAAGCGAGGCTGTATGCTTCGCCGCGCCGTTTGGCCGTCTATATCCCGGCCGTGGCGGTCAACCAGCCCGAACAAAATGTTGAACGTCGCGGCCCGGCCGTCAACGCGGCGCTCGATGCCGATGGCCAGCCGAGCAAGGCCTTGCTCGGCTTTGCGCAGTCTTGCGGAGTGACCGTCGAACAGCTGGAAAAGCTCGAGACCGACAAGGGTTCGTGGTTCGTGTTCCGCGCGGTCAAGCCGGGCCAGCCGGTGGYGGCTTTGTTGCCTGAAATCGTCGACGAGGCGCTCAAGGGTTTGCCGATTCCCAAGCCGATGCGCTGGGGCGATCACGACTACACGTTCGTGCGTCCGGTGCACTGGCTGGTGATGTTGCACGGCGCGGACATCGTCGACGGCAGCGTGCTGGGCCTGACCAGCGGCCGCAAGTCGCGTGGTCACCGTTTCATGCATGGGCAGCCGGTGCACGTGTCCGACGCCGATATCTGGCTGGACTCGATGCGCGCGGCCAAGGTGCTGGCCGATCCGGCCGAGCGTCGCCAGAAAGTGCGCGATGAAGTCGCCCGTGCAGCCAAGGAAACCGGTGGCGTGCCGCAGCTCGACGAGGCTCTGCTCAGCGAAATCGCCAATCTCACCGAATGGCCGGTGGCGATTGCGTGCACCTTTGATCGCGAATTTCTTGCGGTGCCGCCCGAAGCGCTGGTCACCACCATGGAGACCAACCAGAAGTTTGTGCCGGTGTTCGACGCCAGCGGCAAGCTCACCGAGCATTTCATCGGTGTCGCCAACATCGAGAGCAAGCAGCCGTCGGAAATCCGCAAGGGCTACGAGCGCGTGATCCGTCCGCGCTTCGCCGACGCCAAGTTCTTCTGGGATGAAGACCTCAAGACGCCGCTGGCCGGCTATCAGGATCAGCTCAAGCAGGTCACCTACCAGCAGGCGCTGGGCAGCCTGTGGGACAAGAGCGTGCGCGTGGCCGAGCTGGCCCGCATCATCGCCGCCCGCGTGGACGTGGATGCCGGCGCCGCGACGCGTGCCGCCTCACTCAGCAAGTGCGACTTGCTCACCCGCATGGTCGGCGAATTCCCCGAGTTGCAGGGCGTGATGGGTCGTTACTACGCGGCGCACCACGGTGAAGCGGCCGACGTGGCCGAGGCGCTGGACAGCTATTACCAGCCGCGCTTCGCCGGGGACGCCATCGCGGCCGGCAAGGTGGGCCAGGTGCTCGCCGTGGCCGATCGCTTCGATACGCTGGCAGGCATTTTCGCCGTGGGCATGAAGCCCAGCGGCAACAAGGATCCGTTCGCCCTGCGTCGTGCAGCGCTCGGTCTTGCGCGTACGCTGGTCGAAGGTGGTCTGGAGCTGGATCTGCGCGGCAGTTTTGTCGAAGCGCTCGAATTGTTGCCGGAAGCAGCGCTCGCCGCTGGCCTCAAGCCGGGCAAGGATGGCAAGGCGCCTACGCTCGACGCCGGCAAGCGCCGTGCCGCGCTGGCTGACGAACTGGTCGAATTCGTGCTCGATCGCCTGCGCGGTTATTACGCCGAGCAGGGCTTTACGAGCGAGCAATTCGAGGCCGTGGCGGCCGTCTCGCCGTCCAGCCTGGTGGATTTCGACCGACGTCTGCGCGCGGTCGGCGAATTCGGTCGCCGTCCGGAGGCCTTGAGCCTGGCCGCGGCGAACAAGCGCGTGGCCAACATCCTGCGCAAGCAGGCCGAGGAAGCAGGCGCTGCACCGGTGGGCACCACGGTCGACCCCGCCCATTTCGAGGCGGAGGCCGAACGCTCGCTGCATGCCGCGCTCGACGCCGCCCGCGCCGACACGCATGCGCCGCTGGAAGCCGGCGACTACGCCGCGGTGCTCACGCGCCTAGCGCAGTTGCAGGCACCGGTGGATGCGTTCTTCGACAGCGTGCTGGTGAACGCGGAAAACCCGGCGGTGCGCGCCAATCGCCTGGCCTTGCTGGGTCAGCTGAAGGCGCAATTCGGCGCCATCGCGGACATTGCCCGCCTCTAGCAACCGGCCATCGCAGCAAAGAAAAACGGCAGCCTCCGGGCTGCCGTTTTTTTATGCCGTCTGCAATCGATGCACTTACGCAGCGACCTGACGGCCGCGCTTCACGCGCTCGTGCAGGCGCTGGTTGAACGAGACCATCGCGGTGGCGTCCACGTCGGTGCCGCCCGGGCCGAGGATTTCATAGAGGTCGGCCAGCATGTCGGCGTTGTCGGCCAGGGTCAGGCGGCTCTCGGCCAGGTCCAGCTCCGACTGCAGGATGCGCAGCGCCGTGTTGAGGCGGTTCGGATCCATGGCCAGGCCGCTGGCATGCAGCGTGTCCGCTGCGGTGCGCAGTTTGGAGCGATGGCGGTTGGCCATCGTTTCCGTATTCGTCTGGTCTTCGCCGGAGGCCATCGCGTCCGTGGTCTGGATGGTCCCTTCGCCGGCCACCAGCCACACCAGGGAAATACCCAGGGTCTTGGCCAGGGTCACGCAGCGTGCGCGCGACGGATCGGTATTGCCATCGCGCCAGCTACGCACGACACCTTCAGAAAAACCGCACATCCGAGCGATCTCGGTGACGCTGCCCACGCGCTGGATCAGCACTTTGATGCGATCGGCAAAGGTGGACGAAGACTCGTTTGTCGAAATTTTTTGCATGTTCATCGCATTTTCCTGGCGGATGGCGACTTGTAAGGGGAGCGTGGCCCGAAATTTAGAAACGTCAGCGTGAAGCAAGCGTTACGAAATCGTTGACACTCGTAAGAAATTTCTCATATGGTCGTAAGTTCTTGGTAGTCGCAGCCCCTGGGGAGCAACTTCTACCGAGACCAAGAACGCAACGGTTGCGAATTGGTAATCAAGAATGCGCCGGGTTGTTCAGCTGGCAGACAGCAAGTTTTGAGGGTGCAACGCCTTTGAAGCCTGCCACTTGCGAGCAAGTCGGCATTTTGGCGTCGGTTGGGGCCGGCGTCTTTACTGGGGAGTAAATATGCAGTTCCGCAAGAAAGTTGACAATAAACTTACGGTGGCCGTCCGCCTGGCTCTTGCCGTAGGTACCTTCGCAGCCATGGCTCCGGCCCTGGCGCAGAACACCAGCGGCCCCGCAGCCAGCGAGAGCGAGGTCAAGAAGCTCGAAACCGTCACCGTCACCGGTACGCGCATTCCGCGCGTCGACGTGGAAACCGCCCAGCCGGTGGTCACGATCGACCGCAAGCAGATCCAGAACCAGGGTTTCACCTCGGTTGCCGACATTCTGCAGAACCTGACCGAAGTCGGTTCGCCGCCGATCAGCCGCGCCAACGCGCTGTCGTCGGGCGAAGACGTGGGTGGCTATTACGTCGACCTGCGCAACCTCGGTGCCAATCGCACGCTGATCCTGATCAACGGAAAGCGCCTGGGCGCCAACACCTCGGGCCTGCAGGATCTGGGTCAGATCCCGGTGTCGGTGATCGACCGCATCGAAGTGCTGAAGGATGGCGGTTCGTCCATCTACGGTTCGGACGCGATTGCCGGCGTGGTCAACGTGATCACGCGCAGCAACTTCACCGGCGCCGAGGCCAATGCCTACGTCGGCCAGTACGACCAGAATGACGGCAAGGGCCAGAGCTACGACTTCACGCTCGGTACCGCCAACGAGCGCGGCTCGATCATGGCCAGCGCGCAGTACCAGAAGGACGATCCGGTCTGGGCAAAGGACCGCGAGTTCAGCGCCTATCCGGCGGGTCCCTTCCACCAGTTCCCGAACGCCAAGGACGGTGTCAACGGCTGGAGCGGCATCACCCAGAACGGTTCGTTCAGCGGCCCCTGCGGCCCGGGCGGCGCCAAGGCCACCTGTACGCTCACGCCGGGTACCGACCCGCGCAATATCGCCAACTACCAGCCGCTGACCACCTCGCGCTACGCCAACTCCAACCAGGAGATGTCGCTGGCCACCGGTCAGGAGCGCACCTCGCTGTTCGTGGCGGGCAAGTACAACCTGCTCGACAACGTCACGTTCAAGACCGACTTCCTCTACAACAAGCGCGAGACCCTGCAGCAGATCGCCGGTTATCCGTACCAGTCGGCCGCCTTCACCAGGCCGATGGCGGCCACCAGCTACTTCAACCCGCTTGGCACCACGCTCAACTTCGCCCGTCGCGGCTGGGAAGTGCCCCGTACGACCAACAGCGAACTGGAAACCTATCGCTGGACGGCTGGCTTCGAGGGCTACTTCGAGCTGGGCGGCCGCAACTGGAACTGGGACGTTGCCGCGATGACCAATCGCAACAACATGCTCAAGACCGGTCACGGCGACTTCAACCTGATCAATGCGGAGGCCGCCGTCGGTCCGTCCTTCATGGGCACGGATGGCAAAGTGCATTGCGGTACCGCCGCCAAGCCGACCGCCGGCTGCGTGGCGTGGAACCCGCTGCTGCCGTATGGCCAGGCTGGCGCCGGCTCGCTGGCGGATCCGGAACTGCAGGCCTTCCTGTTCCCGGAATTCCACGACACCGGCAAGACCACCACGACGGATTACACCGCCAACATCGCCGGTACCTTTGTGGGCCTGCCGGCTGGTGACATCGGTGTCGCCGCCGGCCTTGAGCACCGCCAGGAAGACGGCCGCTTCGTGCCGGACGCGTTCAACCAGGCGGGCCTGAGCTCGGGTCTGGCGGCCACCACGACCGAAGGCAAGTACTCGGTCAACGAGGCTTACCTGGAATTCGACGTGCCGCTGCTGCGTGACGTGGTGATGGCGCGCGAATTGTCGATCGACGTGGCCAGCCGCTACTCCGACTACGACAACTTCGGCACCACCACCAACAGCAAGGCCAGCGTCAAGTGGAAGCCGATCGACGACCTGCTCGTCCGCGGCAGCTGGGCGCAGGGCTTCCGCGCGCCGACCATTTCCGACCTGTACGGCGGTATCGGCAGCAGCTTCGAGTCGTACACCGACCCGTGCGATACCAAGAGCGGTTCGGCCAAGGGCAACCCGGCCGTGGCCGCGCGTTGTACCGGTGGCTTCGGCGGCCAACCGGCCGTGGCAGCGAACTATGTGCAGCTGGGCCAGGCACTCAATCCGTGCAGCACGTATCCGTGCCAGACCAACTACCAGTTCACCACCGGCTCCAACTCGAAGCTGACTCCTGAAACGGCGACCACCCGCACGTTCGGCGTGATCTACAGCCCGCACTACGTCGAAGGCCTCGACGTGTCGCTGGACTGGTACAAGATCGACATCAAGAACGTGATCAGCCAGGACGAAGTGCAGAACATCCTGGACGACTGCTACGTGGCAGGCATCAGCTCGCGTTGCTCGGGCTTCACGCGTGATCCGGCCAACGGCGTCATCACCAACATGTTCTACGGCCTGACCAACAAGGGCTGGCAGAAGACGGCGGGTTACGACTTCGGCGTGAACTACCGCTTCACCATCGACGCGATCGGCCAGTTCGCCACGCACTGGAACACCACCTATGTCGACTACCTGAACATCAAGGCCGACGACAATCCGGACACCACCGTGCAGCCGGAAACCGGCTACGGCGGCAACTTCCGCACGCGTTCCAACCTGTCGCTGGACTTCACGCGTGGCCTGTTCGGCATGACCTGGACGATGCGTTACTACTCCGGCATGACCGAGCGCTGCTCGTACGTCAATCCGGTCGAGTGCAACGACATCGACCACGTCGATCCGTTCAACGGCGCGCAGGCCCAGCGTCACACCGGCTCCACCACCTTCAACGACGTCCAGTTCCGCTGGACCATGCCGTGGAAGGGCACCATCTCGGTCGGTGCGAACAACGTGTTCGACAAGCAGGGCCCCATCATGTACTCGAAGCCGAACAGCGCCTTCGTGTACTACGGTGGCTTTGACATCGGCCGCTTCTATTACCTGAAGTACAGCCAGCGCTTCTGATCTTGATTGAAACCGTGCCGCATCCTGAAAAGGGGCGGCACGGTGTCTTGGGATGCATTTATTCAGGACCACATAACAAAAAACGCAGGACTGTCAGCGCCAATCATTTTTCAATGCCATGGAGGTTATTGTGAAAATCAGGAAAGCGGATTTGATTGCGAAATGGATGTTGTTGCTGGCAGTGGCCTGTATTGGATTACTGCGCGTTAATACAGCTTACGCAGCGGCGCGTGCGAACGAGCCGCCCACGATTATCTGCAATAGCTGCAATTTGGAAGAGCCTTACGCGGGTGGCGCGTCGAATGACGTGCGGACGACGCTGGGCGTGTTGACCTGGGCGGCATCGGTCGGCAACGTCAGATACTTCCCTTAGGGTGGCCCTGGCGCGGCAATTTGCAGGGAATCCGCAGTCGTCGCCAATAGCAGGTGCATCGTGTATTGGTTTAGCGGAGCCACCGGTCTATGGACCGGGTCCGACGATAACTTTCTCACTGACTCGTTCTGCATGTCGCATTTCAACGACGTGAATTGGCCGTATGACAGATGCGTGTTTGATCCGCAGGGTACGGGCGCGCCGCCGCCCGAATCTCAGCCGATCAGGGGGCCGATTTGCATCGTGGGTGGTATCCCGGCCTGCTGATTTCTAATGTGCTCAGGCGTTGACATTGAAGCGCTCTTGGAGCGCTTTTTTTTGCCGCACGGATGCGTGCACCAGCTCGAAACCGGTAAGCGGGCGTAAAGTGCTTTGCAGGGCTGGTTGAAGCCTTTGGTGGGACATACGCAAGCGCATGGAGCCAACTTTTACAAGCCCTTACGTTTGGGCTATCCTCAAGGGCTCCCCCGTGTAGAGTCGAGGCGTGTTGGGCGCCTGTTGGTTCTCGCGCTAAGCCCTGACTATCGATAGAGGTTTTCACATGCGCCGTCTTGTTTGGTCGCTGATGTCGGTCGCTGCTCTGGCTCTTGCCGGTTGTGGCAATTCTTCCCAGTCGTCCGAGGGCGGCGCGCAGGGCGGCGACGCCGCTCAGACGCCGGCTCAGGCCAACCAGATCACCGGCCAGGTGGCCCTGCGTGATGCGGCCACCACCGTGTCGCCTGCCGCGAAGCTCGAGCTGACCCTGATCGACGTGTCCACGCCGGACGCCACCCCGCTGGCCACCAAGACGATCGAGTCGGCCAATACGCTGCCGATCTCGTTCCAGCTGCCGTTCAACCCGGCTGACGTGAACCCGGCCGGCCTGTACGTGCTGAAGGCGACGCTGGTCGATGGCGAGCGTCACTACAACCCGCCGCTGCAGACCCAGGTGCTGACCAAGGGCATGCCGACCCAGGTGAACATCCAGCTCGTGGGCGAGCAGACCCAGGGTGAAAAGGAACTGGCTGCCTTCACCTCCGTGCAGAAGCAGATCGGCGGCATGAAGATCAGCAACGGCACCAAGCTCGAAGACAAGGTCTCGCGCGGCTGGCAGGTGTTCCGTGAAGCGGGCGAAGTGAAGTTCATCCGCGAAGAAGTCGACTACGGCGACAAGGGCTTCACCAGCACCGACTACGCCTACAAGGACGGCAAGCCGTGGGTGGTCGTGCAGCAGAAGAAGTCCAGCAAGGATTCCAAGCCCAGCTCGACCGAGCGCGCGGCATGGGGCCAGGACGGCACGCTGGTGCTCAAGACCAACGACCAGGGCAGCAAGAGCTCGCCGCTGTCCGACGACGAAGCGGCCAGCCTGCAGAAGCAGAGCCAGTCGATCCTGAATCTGGCGACGGGCGGCAAGGGCAAGTAAGTCCCTCGCTGGTTTCGCCGAAAAGAGCCGCCCGCAAGGGCGGTTTTTTTTGGCCGTATGGATGGCCAAATCGGTTTGGATGTGGATGGCGGGGCGAGTTCGACAGCGCGCGGCACCACCGCAAAGCTTTGGTAGGAAGCCTTTCGGACGCGCATAGGTCCGCTCTTGGCACCGCCGCTGCGCGCCCGATCCCCAACAAAAAAGCCGCCCACTTTCGCAGGCGGCTTCTTGGCAGAACCAACGCAACCCTTAGAAGGCGTACTTCATGCCCAGGTTGACGCTGTTGTACTTCTGGCTGTTGTCGCCGAAGCGGCCGCTGTAGCCGACCCAGCCGCTCAGCGCCTGGCTGAACTGGGCGCTCAGGCCGATGTCGCCGGTGCCCCAGGTCTTGTCCGGCGTGAAGCCGACCAGTTCAAACGAGCCGGGCATGCCGTTGAGGCCGGCGGTGACCAGGCGCGGATCAGCCTTGCTGTCGTAGTTGTAGGCCACCTCGGCGTACGGCGACAGCATGGTGTTGCCGGCCTGCCAGTGACCTTCCAGGCGCCAGCCCAGGGTGGAGATCTGCGAGTCGCGCTGCTGGCTGCCGAACCACATGGCGGTGCTGTCGCTGCCGCTCTCGTTGTAGCTGTCGACCTTGACGGTCTGCCACTCGAAGTTGGCGAACGGACCGGTGCGCAGCGTGCCCACGTCGAACCAGTAGCCGCCGTTGATGCCGCCGCCGACATGGTTGCCGTCGGCCTTGGCCGTTTCGCTGCGGAGCATGTTGCCGAGCTGGATCTTGCGCTCGATGTCCGAGAAGTTGTCCTGGCCGAAGTCCACGTAGCCGCCGACGTAGGCGCCTTCCTGGTGCCACATCATGTAACCCAGGCCCGACACGTCCTGCAGCTTGTAGCCGCCGCCGCCGGCGTAGTCGGCGTTGTGCTGGCCGATGTTCAAGGCGATGCCGCCGGACCAGTTGTCGTTGAAGCGCACGTCGACGCCGGTGGTCAGGTTGACGTTGTCGCTGGAGGTGCGCGGCGAACCGCTGCTGGCATCGAAGCGCTGATCGCCGTAGTCCACATTGGCGAACACGCGGGTGTCGCTGCCCTGGCCGTCGGCCAGCATCTGGTTGCGGATCGCGCGGTTCTGGGCCTGGATCGAGGCCAGCGGCGCTTCCGCCAGCAGCGAGGCGTAGCCCGGCGCGCTGAGGATGGAGATCACGTACTGGCCCAGCATCACGTCAGCCGCGGTGGTGGGGTGCACGCCGTCGGCGAACAGATAGGTCTGGTTGGCGCCGGCCGCATAGGTGTAGGGCAGGCCCGAACCGGCCGGGCCGCAGGCGACCGAGCTGGAGCCCACGCCGCAGGCTTCGTTGGTGACATTGGTGAAGCCGTAGGCGCCCGGGTTGGCGATGACTTCGTTGAGCAGGCTGTAGGCGTCGACCGGGACGATGCCCTTGCCCATCTGGGCGAGGCCGGCGCTGAGCGTGCCGTTGAAGATCAGGCTGAGGCCGGTCAGCGACGAGGCGGCGCTGGCGCCCTGCTCGAGCGCAGACGGCGTCAGGCCGATGTTGGGCAGATTGAACACCAGGATGTTCTTGGCCCCGGCCTGCTGCATCTGGCCGATCAGCTTCACTTCCTGTTGCGCGGCGGCAGCCACGGAGGCCTGCGCCTGAGCGGCCGTCTGGAAGCCCGACACGCCCGCGGCGGCGAGCACCTGCTGGGTTACGGCGGCGGTCACTGCCTGGGTGATCTGCGGGGTCAGCGCGGCGATCTGTGCCGCCGGCACGCCGGCGGCCTGCAGCTGGGCAATCTGCAGCTGCACGTTCTGCTGGATCAGCTGCTGCGCGGTGGCGCCGGCACCTGCGGCGGTGGCCGCATAGAAGATGTCGTTGGCGCCGCCCCAGACCGAGTACAACGCCTTGCTGTCAAACTTGCCGGCAGCGAGGTAGGCATTGATCTGGGTGGTGATGGTCGGCACCGCCGACGGCGTGCCCGGCGAATTGGTCAGTACGCCAGCGCCGCCCCAGGCGTAATCGCTGCCGCCCGCCAGCGAGGCGGTGAGGCTGTAGCCGTAATGGCCGGCCACGTTCTGCACCGTCACCGCACCCGGGTTGGTGGTGAATTCCAGCGGCGGCTGGATGGCCGGATTGGTGGCCAGCGAGATATTGCCGGCGTCGCTCAGGCTGTCGCCGAACACCACCACGCTATCGAACTGGGATTTGGCGGCGAACGCCGGAGAACTGATCAGCAACGCGGCGGCAATGGCGCCTGCAATCGTGCGAGTACGGGGCATGTCGGTAACACTCCTTGAACCGGGCGGCTTTGTTATGACTGCGTTACGGTAATGCATGCCCATACGTAAGCGCATGCTGCGCCGCACCGAGAAGGTTGGGGGCTAGTCCAGCCCTCAACGTTGTAGGAGCGCACCCTGTGCGCGACCGGGGCGATAGTTGGCTATCGCTGCGCGGTTCGCGCACAGGGTGCGCTCCTACAAAGGGGACTCTTAGCGCTTTTGGGCCTTGGAGAAGGCGTCGGCGAAGGCGCTGTTGGACGGCGCGGGCGCCGGCTTGGGTGCACCGCCGCCACCGCCGCCTGGACGCGGGCCGCGGTTGTCGCGCGGGGCGCCTCGGGAGGCGTCGTTGCCGCCGGCCGGGCGAGCGCCACGGACCTGCTGGCCCGGTTCGTCGTCCAGGCGCATGGACAGGCCGATGCGCTGGCGTGGCAGGTCGACCTCCATCACCTTCACCTTGACGATGTCGCCGGCTTTCACGGCATCACGCGGGTCTTTGACGAAGGTGTGCGACAGGGCCGAGACGTGCACCAGGCCGTCCTGGTGCACGCCGATGTCGACGAACGCGCCGAAGGCCGCCACGTTGGTTACGCGGCCTTCCAGCACCATGCCGGGACGCAGGTCCTTCACGTCTTCCACGCCCTCGGCAAAGCTGGGCGCCACGAATTCCGGGCGCGGGTCGCGGCCGGGCTTCTCCAGTTCCTTGAGGATGTCGCGCACGGTCGGCAGGCCGAACGTCTCGTCGGTGAACTGCTCGGCCTTGAGGCCGCGCAGGAAGCTGGTGTCGCCCATGATGGAGCGCACTTCGCGGCCGCATTGGGCAATGATGCGTTCGACCACCGGATAAGCTTCCGGATGCACGGCGCTGGTATCGAGCGGATTGTCGCCGTTGGGCACGCGCAGGAAGCCTGCGCACTGCTCGTATGCCTTGTCGCCCAGACGCGGCACCTTCAGCAGCGCCTTGCGGTTGGCGAACGGACCGTTGGCATCGCGATGCTTCACGACGTTCTCGGCCACGCTGATGCTCAGGCCCGCGACGCGCGACAGCAGCGCTGCCGACGCGGTGTTCACATCCACGCCTACCGCGTTCACGCAGTCTTCCACGCGTGCATCGAGTGCGCGCGCCAGCTTCACCTGGTTCACATCGTGCTGGTACTGGCCCACGCCGATGGCCTTGGGTTCGATCTTCACCAGTTCGGCCAGCGGGTCCTGCAGGCGACGCGCGATGGATACCGCACCGCGCAAGCTCACGTCCACATCCGGAAACTCCTTGGAGGCGACTTCTGAGGCGGAGTACACCGACGCGCCCGCTTCGCTCACCACGACCTTGGAAAGTTTGTGCTCCGGATGCGTCTTGGCCAGACCCTTGATCAGTTCGCCAGCCAGCTTGTCGGTTTCGCGCGAGGCCGTGCCGTTGCCGATCGCGATCAGATCCACGCCGTGCTTCTGGCAAAGGCGTGCCAGGGCAGCCAGCGATTCGTTCCACTGGCGGCGTGGTTCGTGCGGATAAATCGTATCGGTGCCGAGCAGCTTGCCAGTGGCATCCACCACGGCCACTTTCACGCCGGTGCGGATGCCCGGGTCCAGGCCCATCACGCTCTTGGCGCCGGCGGGGGCGGCGAGCATGAGGTCCTTGAGGTTGTCGCCGAACACGCGGATCGCTTCGTCTTCCGCGCCTTCGCGCACGCGGCCGAACAGGTCGAGCGTGAGATGCAGATGCAGCTTCACGCGCCAGGTCATGCGCACGGTTTCGCGCAGCCAGGCATCAGCGGCACGACCGCGATCGAGAATGCCCGCATGCGCGGCCACGCGGCCTTCGCCTTCGACGTGACCCTGTTCCAGGTCCAGCGCCGGTGAGAGCTCCAATTCGATCACGCCTTCGTTGCGCGCGCGCATCAGCGCGAGCAGGCGATGCGAGGGGATCTTGCCGATCGGTTCGATGTGGTCGAAGTAGTCGCGGAATTTCGCGCCTTCGTTTTCCTTGCCTGCAACCACTTTGGCGCGAATCTGGCCTTTATCCCATAGCCACTGGCGCAACTCGCCGACCAGGCTGGCGTCTTCGGCAATGGACTCCATGAGGATGGCGCGCGCGCCATCCAGCGCAGCGCGCACATCGGCCACGCCCTTGTCGGCGTCGACATAGGACTCGGCGGCCGCTTCCGGCGACTGCGTGGGATCTTCGCGCAGGCCCAGGGCCAGCGGCTCCAGGCCGGCTTCGCGGGCGATCTGCGCCTTGGTGCGGCGCTTGGGCTTGTACGGCAGGTACAAGTCTTCCAGGCGCGCCTTGGTGTCGGCCGAGAGGATGTCGTTCTTCAGCGCATCGCTGAGCTTGCCCTGTTCTTCGACGCTGGCCAGGATCGCGCTGCGCCTCTCTTCGAGTTCGCGCAGATAGCGCAGGCGCTCTTCCAGCAGGCGCAGCTGCGTGTCGTCGAGACCGCCGGTGGCTTCTTTGCGATAGCGCGCGATAAACGGCACGGTGGCGCCGCCGTCGAGCAAATCCACCGCGGCATGAACCTGATCCGGCTTGGCGGCGATGTCCTGGGCAATACGTTGTTCGATGCTGAGCATGGGGCTAAGACGATTCCTGAGCGTTCGACAAAACAACGGATCGCCACGCGATCCGCCGGACCGTCGATCATAGCAAGTCGATGCGTGCTTACAGATTGGCCGCGGGCGCCTGGTTCGGCCGCAGGATCAGAAAGCCCGCTGCGCCAAGCTCGGCAGGCGCGGCCTCGTGATCGCCGGGACATTGCGTGGCCACACGGCGGTAATGCGGCAAGCGGCGCATGCGCATCGGCCGGACGTCCTCCTGTTCGCGTGCCACCGGCATCACCGCGAGCGCCGGTTGTGGCGTCACGTGCGGCGCACGCCCTGCATCCGCGGGTGGATGCCACAGGCTGAACGCCGCCAGCACCGCCACGATGACCGCCAGCGTGATCGCCGCCGCCAGCCAGCGGCCGGAGCGTGGTGGGGCCCGTACGGGTGCAGGTGCGAGTGCCGGCGTTTTTGCGGTGGCGGTCGAATCATCATTGCTTGCGACATCCGGCAGCGGCTCGTCGGCCGGCGTCGCGCTGGACGGGACGCGATGCACCTCGCCGATGAAGCGATAGCCCAGGCTGTGCACGGTGGCGATATAGCGCGGCTGCGACGCGCAATCGCCCAGCGCGTGCCGCAAGTGCGAGATCACGCGGGTGAGTACGCCAGGAGTGACGTGCCGATGTCCCCATGCGGCATCGAGCAAGGTGTCTTTGCCGACCACTTCGCCGGCTTGTTGCAGCAGGACCACCAGCACCGCATAAGCCTTGGGCTCGACGGAAATCGGGCTGCCTGCCCGTTCGAGACGGTGTGCGCGCGGATCGACGACGAGGTCGTCGCACTGGTAAATCCAGCCGCAATCAGCATGTGACTGGGCCATGAGCTTGCCTGGTGCACGGCCCCCTGTATGACAAGCATGCGCTACTTACGCAAATACGCGCATCCGCCATAGGTCATAACGTGCGCGCAGGTGCATGAATTGCGCGGCAAAGCGATCGGACGTCCATTTGCCAATGGGCCAGCTCGCCACCGAAGGCATGGCCCATTGGCCGAGCAGATGCAACGCGTGCGTGAATGTGATGTGCCCGCGATGTCAGTTCCGCCGTGTTGCCACGGCGGGACGTCTCACGGCGAGAAAGCCCCTACGACCAAAGCCTCTATCACCAAGGTTCGATGGCTCAGGCGTTGAACGAGCTGTCGCTGTTGCCGGGGTCCGTGCGACGCGTCGTCGTGGCGACGTCTCTGGCGCGGCCATTGAGCACGAGCGTCTTTGCGAGCATGTCGTGCAGGCCTTGCTTGCGCTGGGTCCAGGCAATCATCAGGAAGCCGAAGCAAAAGATCAGCGCACTGACAATCTTGCCGAAATAGCGGCCGGTGGCACGCATGAAGCTGATGCGATTGCCGTCCATGTCGGTGACGCGGATGCCCAGGGCCAGCTTGCCCAAGGTGCCCTGCCATGCCGAGCTCTCGCACAGGCCGAAATACAGCCACGCCAGGATGGTCTGCGCGATCAGTGCGGGCCACAGCGCGTTCATATAGGTATCGAGCGCCTGCAGCACCAGGTGCGGATCGTCGCCGGCAGCGAGCTTGGCCTGCACATAGGCCTCGGCGGCCTTGCTGGCGCCAAGCATATTGCTGAGTATCGTGTTGGGGATCCAAAGCACCAGCGCGTCCAGGATGTAGGCCGCCAGTCGCTTCCAGAAGCCGGCGTAGTCGTCCAGCGCGGCCACGGCGCTGCTGCCGCCATACGATGTCGCGGGGGCCGCGGCATAGGGCGGTGCCGGGGGCGCAGGCGAAAATGCCGGCGGCTCGACCTGCGACTCTTCGGGGAACAGCGACGACAGCGGCGCCCAGTCCGTCATGCCTTCATACCAGCCCAGATCGTCAGGGCTGATCTGTCCGCTGCGCAGCCACTGGCGGATATCCACTTCCTTGTAAGGGCCGTGTCGCTCGCCGTCCCGTCCGATCCAAACTTCCATGGTGCGCTCCGAGATGCATCGTCAGGCCCGCATGATGCCATGCGGGCAGGCCGTCCTGGTGCAGCAAAGATCCCGAATCAGGCGGCGTCGCGGCGCTTGAGGTGCACCAGCAGCAGCGAAATGGCGGCAGGCGTGACGCCGCTGATGCGCGCGGCCTGGCCAATGGTTTGCGGCTGTACGCGCTTGAGCTTCAGCAGCACCTCGGCAGAGAGGCCGCGCACCTTGTCGTAGTCGAAGCTGCCGGGTATCGCCGTCTGCTCGTGGCGACGCTGGCGCTCGATCTCTTCGCGCTGGCGCTCGAGATAACCGGCGTATTTGGTCTGCACCTCCACTTGCTCGGCCACGCTGGCGTCGTCAACCGCCGGACCGATGCCGTCGACGGTCGTGAGCGTGGCGTAATCGAGCTCGGGACGACGCAGCAAGTCCAGCACGTTGGTCTCGCGGCTCAGCGTGATGCCAAGCTGCTGCGCGACAGTGGCGCCGAGCGCATTCGCGGGCGCGGCCCAGATGGCGCCGAGTCGCTGCGTTTCGCGTTCCACCGCGTCGCGCTTGGCGCGCAGTGCATCGTAGCGAGCCTGCGGCACCACGCCGAGGCGATGGCCGGTTTCGGTGAGACGAAGATCCGCATTGTCCTCGCGCAAATGCAGGCGATACTCCGCGCGCGAAGTGAACATGCGATACGGCTCGATGGTGCCATTGCTGGTGAGATCATCGATCAGCACGCCGATATAGGCCTCGTCGCGACGCGGATGCCATGGCGCTTCGCCCTTCACCGCCAGCGCGGCATTGAGGCCGGCAATCAAGCCCTGCGCGGCCGCCTCCTCGTATCCCGTGGTGCCATTGATCTGGCCCGCGAAATACAGGCCCGGGATGGTCTTGGTCTCCAGCGACGGATGCAGGCCGCGCGGATCGAAATAGTCATACTCGATGGCGTAGCCCGGGCGCGTGATGTGCGCTTTCTCGAAGCCCTTGATCGAATGCACCAGCGCCAGCTGCACGTCGTACGGCAGCGAGGTGGAGATGCCGTTCGGATAGACCTCGAAAGTGTCCAGGCCCTCGGGCTCGATGAAGATCTGGTGCGAGCTCTTCTCGGCGAAGCGCACCACCTTGTCCTCGATCGAGGGGCAGTAGCGCGGGCCCACGCCTTCGATCTGGCCGCTGTACAGCGGTGAGCGATCGAGCGAGCCGCGGATCAGCTCGTGCGTGTGTTCGCTGGTATGCGTGATCCAGCAGCTGACCTGGCGCGGATGATCCTCGCGCGAGCCCAGGTACGAGAACACGGGCGCGGGGTTGTCGCCGGGCTGCTCTTCCAGGCCGGTGAAGTCGATGCTGCGCAGGTCGATGCGCGGCGGCGTGCCGGTCTTGAGGCGGTCGGCGGCCACCGGCAGTTCGCGCAGCTTCAGAGCCAGCGTGCTGGCGGGCGGATCGCCGGCGCGGCCGCCGGCGTATTGCGCGGGGCCGATATGGATCTTGCCGGCGAGGAAGGTGCCCGCGGTCAACACCACGGCGCGGGCGTGGAAGGACAGGCCCATCTGGGTCACCACGCCGGTGACGCGGCCGCCCTCGAGGATCAGGTCATCCACCGCCTGCTGGAACAGCTCCAGGTTCGGCTGGGTTTCCACCATCCGGCGGATCGCCGCCTTGTACAGGGAGCGATCGGCCTGGCAGCGCGTGGCACGCACGGCCGGCCCCTTGGAGGCGTTGAGCGTGCGCCACTGGATGCCGGCGCGATCCGCCGCCTGCGCCATGGCGCCGCCGAGTGCGTCGATTTCCTTGACCAGGTGACCCTTGCCGATACCGCCGATGGCCGGGTTGCAGCTCATCTGGCCGATCGTTTCGATGTTGTGGCTCAGCAGCAGCGTGCGCGCGCCCGTCCGTGCCGCGGCAAGCGCAGCCTCGGTACCGGCATGGCCGCCACCGACCACAATGACGTCGTAGGAAACTGGGTGAAACATAGAAAACTGCCCCGGAAGCGCAGGTTTGGACCAAGTTGGACGCTTATGGTAACTCCGTGACGGCACTTTGGCCGTTGGCACGCTTCCTGCTTTTACTTCCGTGCACTTTCCACGGGCAGAAGCTGCGCTTCATGCGCGCCGAGATCGAACGACAGGGGTTCGATCGCGTGCCGGGGAGAGGAAGCAAGACGGCGCCCCTCGGGGCGCCGTCGCCTTTTCTAAGCCTTGTAGGGTCGCAATGAGCCTGCAAGCGCTCTGGATAAGATCTGGCGCCCGGCGGTCTCAGGAACAGGGGGAATCCAGGATGACCGTGTTGCCGGGCGCCAGAAACCGAAAATTCGTCACTGGCAGCAGCAAGTTGCTGCGCGTCTTGGGGGCGATATTTACCCCTTACGCGTGAACGTGGAGTGACTAAAACGCCCGTTTGTGCCGAGTCTTGGCACCTCATGACGTACAGCGTCATTCCGTGATCCAGYCCCAAAATGAATGTGATGGCGGTCACGCGGCTGGCACGCGCATTGCTTCTGCTCCCATGCCGGACAAGGCTATGGTTTGGGGGATTAACGTCATGGAATTGAGCGTCGAACTGCAACCGGTTTATCCGCACCACGATCTATTGATCGAACTTGGCCGCGTCGAAATGGCCATGGACTATCTGGAAGAACGCAGCGAGAACGAACGCCAGGCCCTGCGCCCGCGTCTGCTCTCACGCATGACCCGCTTGCGCGACGAATTGGCACAACTGGCGATCTGATCGTCGCGTTCGCGACGGCCGCCAGTTTGGGACGACCGGAACATCGGGCGCCTGCACGTCAGCAACACCGCTTCATCAGGTTTCATCCTCTCGATTCACCTCATTACGCCCGGGTGCCCCGTCCAAGGACGGGACGCACTCGGGTGTTTTCTTTTGCGAAGTCGATTTAGCCGTGCTGCATGCTGCGCACGATCTCGCTGAGATTGCGCGAGAGATGAGGCTGCGCCGCCAATGATTCGATGGCAGCACGCGCCGCCGCATGGCGCGTGGGTTCCAGTCGCTGCCAGCCGTTGAACGCCGTGGCCAGTCGCGCGGCCACCTGGGGATTGAGCGCATCCAGCCGCTGCAGGCGCTCGGCGAGCAGCTGATAACCACTGCCGTCCGGACGGTGGAAACCGTCAGGATTGCCGCGTGCCCACGCACCAAACAGCGAGGTGACGCGATTGGGGTTCTTCATGGTGAAGGCGGCATCAAGTTCCAGCGCCTGCACGCGCTCGATCACCGCATCGCCCGGCAGCTGCGTCTGCACCGAGAACCATTTGTCCATCGCCAGCGGATTGTCGGCGTAGCGTTCGCGGAAATGCAGCAGCGCGGCATGCGTCTGGGTGGCATTGCCGCGCACCAGCACCGAAAGTGCGGCCAATCGATCCGTCATGCTCGGGGCGTTGTCGTATTGAAGTGTGGCGAGCGCTTGCGCACTCCACGGATCGATCGTGGCGATCAGCTCCAGCACGCGCCGCTTGAGGCGCCGCTGCGCCTGGCTGATGGCGTCGAGCTGCACATGGGTGTGCGCGACCAGCGCGTCATAGCGCTGCTGCAGCACTTCGCGGCCAATGCGCAGGGCCAGATGTTCCTGCAGCTTCAGGCGCAGCGCGTGCACATGGGAAGGATCGACCACGCGTTCGCGCTCGGCCAGTTCGATCTCGCTGGGCGGCGTCAGCAGGTCGGCCAGCAGGGCATCGTCGATGGCGCTTTCCCCGAAAAGGGCGGCCAGCGCATCGCACCACGCATCCAGCGCGTGCGTGGCATCGCCGTCGCGCAGATTGTCAAACGCGCGCGCCGCCAGTTGCTGCCCCGCTTCCCAGCGGTTGAAGCCATCCACGTCGTGACGCAGCAACAGCGCCAGCTCCGCGGGGGAGTAGTCGCACTCCAGAATCACCGGCGCGGAGAAACCGCGCAGCAGGGAAGGCACGGGCGCGGATGCGACCTGCTGGAACACAAACGATTGCTCGGCGCGATCCAGCACGATCACGCGCTCGGTGGCGCCCGATGCATCGGCATCGCCGCCCGGCAGGTGCAAGGGCATCATGTGCCCATGGCGATCGAACAGCGCCAGCTTCACCGGTATCGGCAAGGGCTGCTTGGTCGGCTGGCTGGGCGTGGGCGGCGTGTGTTGCGACAGGGTCAGCGTGTAGCTGCGATGCGCGGCATCGTAGTGACCGCGCGCCGTCACACGCGGCGTACCGGCCTGCGCGTACCACGCCAGATACGGCATCAGATCGATGCCGTTGGCTTCGCCAAGCGCGCCGAGGAAATCCTCAAGCGTGGCGGCGCGACCGTCGTTGCGGGAGAAGTACAGATCCATGCCGCGGCGGAATCCCTCGCGCCCCAGCCGGCCGGCCACCATGCGTACGAGCTCGGAGCCCTTCTCGTAGACAGTTGCCGTGTAGAAATTGTTGATCTCGCTGTACTGCGCGGGGCGTACGGGATGCGCGAGCGGGCCGGCGTCCTCGGGGAACTGTGCGCGGCGCAGCAGCGCGACATCTTCGATGCGCTTGAGCGGCGCTGAATTCATGTCCGCCGAAAACTGCTGTTCGCGAAATACCGTGAGGCCTTCCTTCAGCGACAGCTGGAACCAGTCGCGGCAAGTGACGCGGTTGCCGCTCCAGTTGTGGAAGTACTCGTGCGCAACCACCGCTTCCACTGCGCGGTATTCGTCGTCGGTGCTGCTGTCGGGGTCGGCCAGCAGGTACTTCGCATTGAAGATGTTGAGACCCTTGTTCTCCATCGCACCCATGTTGAAGTCATGCGTGGCGACGACATGGAACACATCGAGGTCGTATTCGCGACCATAGGTTTCTTCGTCCCAGCGCATGGAGCGCTCCAGCGCATCCATGGCGTAACCGCACTGGCCGATCGCATCAGGCTCGGCCCAGATCACCAGCTGCACGTGGCGGCCGCTGTGGGTGACGTAGTCGCGCGTGATCTTCTGCAGGCGTCCGGCCACCAGCGCAAACAGATAGCTGGGCTTGGGGTGCGGGTCGACAAAGCGCGCCCAATGGCGACCGCCTTCCAGCTCGCCGTGGCCATCGGGATTGCCGCCGGCCAGCAGCACCGGAAAGCGCTCGCGATCGGCGCGCAGGGTGACGGTGTAGCTGCTCAGCACGTCCGGGCGATCAGGGAAGTAGGTGATGTGGCGGAAGCCTTCGGCCTCGCACTGGGTCAACAGGAAGCCAGCCTCGCGCGATCCGGACAGATACAAGCCTTCCAGCGCGGTATTGGCCGCCGGCTGCACGCGCACGCGCGTTTCCAGCACGCTGCCGTCGCGCGCGCCATCCACTTCGAGCACGTTCTCGGCGACACGCCAGGCGTGCTCGGGCAGGGGCTGGCCGTCCAGCGAGATCGACAGCAATTCCAGGCCTTCGCCGTCCAGCCGCAGCGGCTCCTGCTGGGCAGGATCGCGCTGCAGGTGCAGGCGCGAGGTGACCTCGGCGTTATCGATGCCCAGGTCAAAGTCCAGCTCGATCTTGTTCACGAGCCAGGCCGGGGCGCGGTAATCGCTGAGCCGGATCACGGGGGAGGCGATGTCGTTGCGAATGCTCATGAGGGGCCGAAACTGCGGAAGCGGGGGATGAGTCAGGCTAACATGCGGGCCTTTCCCGGCAGGACAAGACAATGGCGGAGTTTCTTGCGGAACGCGGAAAACTGGGCGTGCACGAGATCGCGGTGCTGACCGACCCGGCGCGGGGCCATAGCGTGCGCATCGCGCGACGCGGCGCGACCCTGCTGAGCTTCGAAGTGCCCTCGCCGCATGGCACCCGGAACATCGCCGATGGCTATCGCGACGCCGGTGAACTCGACACCCGGCCCAGCTCCCGTTTCGCCATCATGGTGCCATTCGCCAACCGCATCGACGACGCGCGCTACGTGTTCGACGGCGAGCCCTACGACTTGCAGCCAGGCGTCGAAGGCGATGCGCGTGCGGCACGGCACGGTTTTGTGCGAGGTGTCGACTTCGACATCACCCAGCTCGCCGCCGATGAGCAAGGCGCGCGCGTCACCTTCGCCACCCAGGCGATCCGTCCGGGTGTGCATGCCGGCTATCCCTTTGCCATCGACCTGGCGGTGAGTTACACGCTGGATGCGAGCGGTCTGACGGTTGAAGCCGCGATGCGCAATGTGGGCAAGCACGCGGCGCCGTGTTTCTTCGGTTGGCATCCGTATTTCCGATTGTCTGACTCGCCCATCGAGGGCTGGGAGTTGCAGATACCGGCGGACAGCTTTGTGCGTACCGACGAGGCCTTCATCCCGATCGCCGGGGCCGGCGCCCGTGCGCCGCTGGAGCATGCGCCGGAATTGGATTTCCGCACGATGCAGGCCATTGGTCGTCGCGAACTCAACCACGCGTTTGCCGATCTGCGCCGCGACACCGATGGCCGTGCACGCACGCGCCTGCGCGACCCGCAGGGCGGCATCGGGATTGCCGTATGGCAGCCGTCCGGGGTGATGCTGGCCTTCACCGCCGACACGGTGACGCGCGACGTGCGTCGCTCGGTGGCGCTGGAACCGATGGAAAGCTGGTCCGACGCATTCAATCGCCCCGATTGCGCCGACGCGATTCGTCTGGAACCCGGCGCCGAGCGCCGTTTCACCTGTGGTGTGGAGATCGACAATCCATGAGCGTTTCCTTTCATCGAGCCGCCCTGCCCACGTTTGCGCAGGTGCAGGAAGCCGCCGCACGCATCGCCCCGTATGCGGTGGTGACCCCGGTGCTGCGCAACGTCGCGCTGAATGCGCTGACCGGCGCGGATCTCTACTTCAAGTGCGAAAACCTGCAACGCGGCGGCGCCTTCAAATTTCGCGGCGCCTGCAATGCGGTATGGTCGATGGACGATGAGCAGGCCGCGCGCGGCGTGGTGACGCATTCATCCGGCAATCACGGCAATGCGCTGGCCCTGGCGGCTGCGACGCGCGGCATTCCGGCGCATGTCGTGGTACCCGACGGCGCGGTGCGTACGAAGCTTGAAGCGATCGAGCGGGCCGGCGCGATCCTCCATCGCTGTGAAGCCACGCAGGCGGCGCGCGAAGCCAAGGCCGATGAAGTGCGGCGAGCGACGGGGGCCGAGTTGGTCCATCCCTTCGAAGACACACGTGTGATGGCGGGACAAGGCACGGCCGTACTGGAGCTGCTCGAACAGAGCGGCGGCCTGGATGTGGTCGTCACGCCGATCGGCGGCGGTGGCTTGATCGCGGGTACGTCCATCGCAGCGCACGGCATCGCACCGCAGTTGCAGATCCATGGCGCGGAGCCGATGGGCGCCGACGACGCGGCGCGCTCGCTGGCGGCCGGCGCGCGGGTGGGGCCGTTCGTGCCCGATACGATCTGCGATGGGCTGCGCACGCTGATTGGCGCAGCGAATTTCGAGGCGCTGCAGATGCATCGGGTGGAGGCGACCACGGTGAGTGATGCCGAGGTGATCGCGGCGATGAAGTTGTTGTGGAACGAGTTGAAGCTGGTGGTGGAGACCTCCAGTGCAACGGTGTTGGCGGCGGTGTTGAAGCGGCCGGAGGTGTTTCGGGGGAAGAGGGTGGGGTTGGTGCTTAGTGGGGGGAATGTGGATATTGAGGCGTTGCCTTGGTGACGCTTTTCTCCCTCTCTCCTTTGGGGAGAGGGTTGGGGCATTGCCACCTTTACGGTGGTAAGGGGCGGGTGCTCGCGGGAGCGTCTCTTCTTTGGCGTCATCCCGGCGCGGGCCGAGACCCAGGTTTCAGTCTCGCTCAGTTGTTGCGATCCCGCGATCTGGCCGCCTACGCGGCGGGCGTTTCGATCGGCTGCCGCCGACCGAGTCACTTTTCTCTTGCTGGCCCAAGAGAAAAGTAACCCAAAGAGAATGGCCTAAAACGCCCGCAGCATCGTGTTGGGATAAGCCCGATCGCTTGAGGCGCGTGGTTGCGGGACAACCTCCGAGGGTACACAGGGGATACTTCCAAGCGCTGCGCAACGCGCCCGAATCGCTGAGGACTTAAAGCGGGGCCTCGCTGCGCATCGGCTTTAGCATGCGCCTCCGCCATGCCGGCTTGTCTGTGGGAGCGCACCCTGTGCGCGACAGCCACGATGCGGTGTACCGCTCCGTAGGTTTGTCGCGCACAGGGTGCGCTCCCACAAAAAGCTGACCGTAGTGTTGATCCGCCAGCGTGATCCCCTACAAACGCGTTATAGCGAGGTGCCGCCTCTCAAACCTTCTTGATAAAACATGTCTTCAACACCAGCGTCGAGCGCCCATCGCGGCATTCGACTTCTTCCGGATTGTCTTCGTCCACGCGGATGGACTTGAAGACGGTGCCGCGCTTGAGGGTCTGCGAGGAGCCTTTGACCTTGAGGTCCTTGATCACTTGGACCGAGTCGCCGTCGGCGAGCACGGCGCCGTTGCTGTCTTTGACGTTCATGGGTGGTCTCCTGGTCGACGCAAACCGGGCATTTTAACCGCGCGCAGGTTGGGAGCGGCGTAGGCGCACGCCGCTCACGGCGAGCAAGCCGAGCAGGATGAAGATGATGCCGAGGATTTCCATGCCGCTGGGTTGCTCGTGCAGGATCGCCCAGGCGAGCAGCACACTGACGATGGGCACGCCCAGGCTGGCGACGCTGGCGAGTGCCGTTGGCAGGCGTTGCAGCACGATCAGCCACAGTCCCCAGGCCAGGCTCGACGCCAGGATGACGCTATAGGCCAGGCCCGCGATCAGATCCCAGGTCCAGTCGAAGGGACGCTGGGGGACGCATAGCGCCACCACGATCAGCGCCAGCGCGCCGAACAGCATCTGCCATGCGGTGAGGTTGAGCGGTGTGGGCTTGTGGTGAATGAAGACGCGTTTGCTGAGCACCGTGCCCATTGCCCATGCCAGACCTGCGCAGATGGCGAGCAGCGTGCTTTGCCGACTGCCCAGGCCGTGCCAGGGTTCGATGATGCAAGTGAGTCCCATCGCGGCCAGCCCCAGACCCCACCAGTGGCGGCGGGTCAGACGGTCGTCGAGGATCACCCACGCCAGCAAGACCGACCAGAACGGCATCGTGTAGGCCAGCAGCGCCACGCGACCGGCGCCGCCGCTTTCCAATGCCAACTGACCCAGGCCCTGGAAGGCGGTGGTCTGGCACAGGCCGATGACGATGGTCGGCAGCAACGGTGGCGGCCGCAGCGATTGCCGGGTCACCGCCAAGGCGCCGAACAGCACCAGCGCACCGAGCGAGTAACGCAGCGCGGAGAAGTTGAACGGGCCCGCATGCTGCAACACCTGCTTCATCACGATCCAGCTGTAGGCCCAGATCAGGATGGTGGCGAGCAGGGCGAGCAAGGCGTGGCGTGAAGCTGTGGTTGATGTCATGGCGTTCTGCACGTGGCATCGCGCGCGGCAGGCTGCCCTTGTCCGGCGCGCAGGGGTGGGATAGCGTCGTGGCTTTCCCGGCAGCTTACAGGGGATGGGCGTGACAGGAACCCGTGCGAGAAACGTCCTTGTGGCCTGCATCGGGCTGCTCGCTTTCGTGGGCATGCTGTTTGCGTTCCCCGACGTGCTGCAAGGATTGCGCTCGGGCGTCGCGTGGCCGAAGGCGGCACCGATCGCGCTCGGCGCGCTGCTGTTGTTGATCGCCAGCGTCAGCTTGCTGTTGCGCCGCCCGGAGCATGGCTGGATCTTTGCCGTCGCGGCGATCAGCTTGCTGCTGGGCTTATTCTGGTTGCCGTCGTTGCGGCAATTTCTCTGGCCATGGCTCGCGGTCCTGGCCGCGTGTGCCGGCGCCATCATCGGTTTTCGCACGGGGCGCGGCGACCAAGCCGCGGATTGAATCATGGCGACATCCATCAAAAAACGCTGCCCCTGGGGCAATAGCGACGACATGCACGACTACCACGACACCGAGTGGGGCACGCCGCTGCATGATGACCAGGCACTGTTCGAATTCCTCTGCCTGGAGGGTGCCCAGGCGGGCCTGTCGTGGCGAACGATCCTGCTCAAGCGCGACAACTACCGCCGTGTCTTCCACGACTTCGACATCAAGCGGGTCGCTGCGATGAAAGAGCGCGAACTGGAGAAGGCCTTGCTCGATCCGGGCATCGTGCGCAACCGACTCAAGGTTTATTCCACGCGTGACAACGCGATTGCGGCGCTGGAGGTGATCGGCGAATTCGGCAGCCTGGACGCGTATCTGTGGTCGTTTGTCGACGGCAAGCCCATCCGCAACAAGTGGACCGGGCAGGGCGACGTGCCCGCCAGCACCCCGCTATCCGATCGCATGAGCAAGGATCTGAAGAAGCGCGGCTTCCGCTTCGTCGGCACCACCATCTGCTACGCCTTCATGCAGGCGACCGGCATGGTCAATGACCACGTGGTGAGCTGCTTTCGCTACAAGCAGGTCTAAGACACCGCATCGATCATGTGGGAGCGCACCCTGTGCGTGACTGGGGCGCGCGTCGCGCTGGGAAGTCTCGATATCCTTGGGGCCGTCGCGCACAGGGTGCGCTCCCACAAATGTGTGCACCCCAGATAACGGTGTGCTTCAGCGACGCCGTGATCCGCGCAAGCTGTCGATGGAGAAGCTGGCCATTTCGCCGCCGCCGGCCAGGCGGCGCGATTGGCCCGGCGGCGGGCCCCAGGCGTGCGCCGTGACCACTTCCCAGGTGGCGGGAATGCGGCCATCGACGCGCATGGTTTCGTAGGCAGCCAGCATGCGCTGGTAGTGCCGCTTGCCCAGCAGGTGACGTTCGCGTTCGCGGTCGGCGTTGGTGGCGCCGAGTCCCTGCAGTTCCTTCAGTAGCTGGCGCGGTTCGCTGTAAGTGAGCGTGTAACGGTCCACGTCGAGCACGGGGTCGCGCAGGCCGGCGCTGATCATGGCGTCGCCAAGATCGTGCATGTCCAGGAAGCGGCTCACGTGCGGCTGCTGGTCGGCGTCGGCCCAGGCGGCGCGCAGTTCTTTCAACGTATCCGGACCGAAGGTGGAGAACACCAGCAGGCCGCCCGGCTTGAGCACGCGCACGCATTCGCCGAACAGCGCCGGCAGATCATCGATCCACTGGAAACACAAATTGGAATGCAGCACATCCACGCTGTGGTCGGGCAGCGGCAGCGCGGTGGCTTCGGCACACACGCGCTGGAACGGTTTCAGCCAGCTGATGTTCTTCTTGGCGGCGCGCAGCATGGGCAACGCCAGATCCATCGCGATCAGCTGCGCCTTGGGATAACGCTTGCGCAGCAGGGCCGTGCCGCGGCCGGGGCCTGCGCCCACGTCGATGACGCGTTCCGGCGCTTCCAGATAGAAGCCCAGGCGATCGAGCAGCAGGGTCTGCACTTCGCGTTGCAAGGCATCGTGCTGTTCATAGGTGGTGGCCGCGCGGCTGAAATTGCGGCGCACCTGCCGGCGGTCGAAATGCGAGTCGGTCATCGAAAACTGTCCAGCAGCGGCGCCAGGGCGTTGGCGACGCCGCTTGCGTAACCAAAGAACGGCGCGTGGCCCGCGTGCGCGATTTCCACATAGCTGCCGTGTGCCTGCCCGGCCGACCATGCCATCGCCGGTGGCGGCACGATGCGATCGCGACGGCCGACGATCCATGCACTGGGCACGCTCAGCGTGGCGAGATCGGCGCGGCGGTCGGTGGTTTCCAGGATGCGGATGCCTTCCTGCAGCACGCGCAGGTTCGGTTCGCCGCGTTGGAAGATCAGGCTGCGCAGGTGGCGTACTTCGGCGATCGGATCGCGGCTGCCCATGGCTTCGAGCGCAATAAAGCGCTCCAGCGTGCCGTGATAGTCGGTTTCCAGATCGTCGGCCAGCTGGCGCACCAGCTTGGGATCGCTGCCGTGGGGCCAGCTGTCGTCGCGCGAGAATTTAGGGGTGCCGTCGATGACGCCCAGCGCACGCGCATGCTGCGGATGTTCCAGCGCGGCGGTCATTGCGATCAGTCCGCCCAGCGACCAGCCCACCCAGATCGCCGGAGGCGTCATGCGTGCAATCGCTTCGGCGACGAGCGAGGGCTCCAGCGGCAGCGTGCTGTCGCGCGAGCAACCGTGACCGGGTAGATCGACCACATGCAGGGTGCAGCGATCGGCGAGCGCTTCGCACAGCGGCTCCATCATGCCGCCATGCATGGCCCAGCCATGCAGGATCACGACGGGGATTTCGCCGTGGCCGTGGGTTTCGATATGTAGACTCACCCAAGCCTCTCGTCGTTGGCGAGCTGGGGCGCAGGCGCCAGGCTCTTGTCCACCGCGCCGCGCTCATCGAACACGAAGCATTCGCCGCGCCAGTGGGTGCCGTCGGTTTCTTCGAAGTACTTCAGGATGCCGCCTTCGAGTTGGAACACGTTGTCCATGCCGATGTCCTGCATGTGCAGCACCGCCTTCTCGCAACGGATGCCGCCGGTGCAGTAGGAGACCACGGTCTTGTTCTCGTAGCGCGCGCGGTCGGCCGCGATGGCATCGGGAAAGGCGGTGAAGCTGCCGATGCGATAGTCCACCGCGTTTTCGAACAGGCCGACATCGGTTTCGTAGTCGTTGCGCGTGTCGATCAGCACGACCTCGCGACCGTCGTCGTCATGGCCTTGTGCCAGCCAGCGCTCCAGCGTTGCCGGCGCCACCGATGGTGCGCGACCGCCTTCGGGGCGGATGGTCGGCATGCGCATGGTGATGATTTCCTTCTTCAGGCGCACGCGCATGCGGCCGAACGGCACGTCCCCGGAGATCGATTCCTTCGGCTCAAGCCCGGCGAAGCGCGGATCAGTGCGCAGCCAGTCCATGAACGCTTCGACGGGCTCGCGTGGACCGGCCAGGAACAGGTTGATGCCCTCGGGCGCAAGCAGGATCGTGCCCTTGAGCGCCAGCGTCTGGCAGCGTTCAAGGATGCGCTCGCGCAGCGCAGGGAGATCGTCCAGGCCGACGAAGCGATAAGCGGAAAGGTTGATGATGGACATGACGGGGAAGGGGTACGGCAAGACCGCCATTATACGGGGCCGGCCAGCCGGAGCCGGGAAAGCGCCTCCAGCAGGCGGTCCACGTCGGTTTCCTGGTGGGCGGCCGACAAGGTGATGCGCAGGCGGGCCTTGCCTTGCGGCACGGTCGGCGGGCGGATGGCGGTGACCAGGAAACCCGCTCGCTCAAGCGCTTCGGAGGCCGCCAGTGCGGCTTGTGCATCCCCCAGCAGCAGCGGCTGGATGGGCGTGGGCGAGGGCATCAGAGGCAGGCCGAGCTGCGCTGCGCCGGCACGGAAGCGGGCGATCAGCGCGTGGAGTTTCTCGCGCCGCCAGCCTTCTGTTTGCGCCAGCCGTATGGCGGCCAGCGTGGCGGCAGCGAGCGCAGGCGGCATGGCCGTGGTGTAGATGTAGGTACGCGCGGACTGCACCAATCCGTCGATCAGGGCAGCGGAGCCCGCGACGAACGCGCCGCTGCAACCCAGGGCCTTGCCCAGCGTGGCCATCAGCACGGGGACGTCGTTCTGTGAGAGGCCGGCAGCCGATACGCTGCCTTCGCCGTGCTCACCCAACACGCCCAGGCCATGCGCGTCGTCGACCATCAAGCTTGCGTCTTCGCGATGACAGAGTGCGGCCAGCTCGGCGAGCGGCGCGATATCGCCATCCATGCTGAATACGCCATCGGTGGCGAGCAGCGCCGCCGTTTCGGGTCGAGCGCGCAGCTGGCGTTCGGCGCCTGCCACGTCGGCATGCGGATAACGCTTCAACTCGCAGCCTGCGAGCTGGGCGCCATCGAGCAGGCAGGCATGGTTGAGCTTGTCCTGCACGCAGACGTCGTCGCGCGCCAGCAGTGCCTGCATCACGCCGAGATTGGCCATATAACCGGTGGAGAACAGCAACGCGCGTTCGCGCCCGGTCCATTCGGCGAGCGCTTCTTCCAGCGCAGCATGTGCGTTGCGATGGCCGCAGATCAGATGCGCGGAACCGCTGCCGACACCATCGCTGTCGGCAGCGCGCTTGAGTGCATCGATCAATGAGGGATGCTGCGCCAGGCCGAGATAGTCGTTGCTGCAGAACGAGAGCAGGCGACGGCCGTTGCGCTCCAGCCACATGCCGTCGGCGTGAGTCACCGTTTGCAGGCGGCGGCGCAGGCCGGCCTGTTCACGCTGTTGCGTCTGGGCGGCGAGGCGGGTGAGCAGGTCGTCACGCATCGCGATGCGTCTCCCTGTGGGAGCGCACCCTGTGCGCGACCGCGGCGCAGTGGTGTATCTCTGTCATCGGTGGTCGCGTCATGCAGCGTGCGCTCCGGGCCTGTCGCGCACAGGGTGCGCTCCCACAGGGGCTGATCAGGCCGCGCAATGCTCCACGATATCCGCGTGCACGGTGCCCGACGTCTCCACCACTTCCAATGCATGCAGGTTCAGACGCTGGAACAGCTGGCGGTCGTGTTCCACGTCCGGGTTGCCGGTGGTGAGCAGCTTTTCGCCGTAGAAAATCGAGTTAGCGCCGGCGAAGAAGCACAGCGCCTGCACGGCGTCGTCCATCTGCTGGCGGCCGGCGGAGAGGCGGACCATCGAGGCGGGCATCAGGATGCGGGCGACGGCAATGGTGCGCACGAAATCGAACGGGTCGATGGCTTCAGTGCCGCTGAGCGGCGTGCCTTCCACCTGTACCAGCTGGTTGATCGGCACCGATTCGGGATGTTCGGGCAGGTTGGCCAGGGTCTGCAGCAGGCCGGCGCGCTGGTCGCGCGTTTCGCCCATGCCCACGATGCCGCCGCAGCAGGTTTTCAGGCCGGCTTCGCGCACGTGTTCAAGCGTGTCCAGGCGATCCTGGTACTGGCGGGTGTGGATGATCTCGCCGTAGAACTCCGGCGCGGTGTCCAGGTTGTGGTTGTAGAAGTCCAGGCCCGCGCCTTTGAGGGTCTTGGCCTGTTCGCCATTGAGCATGCCCAGCGTGGCGCAGGTTTCCAGGCCCAGGCCTTTCACGGCGCGCACGATCTCGGCGACCTTCTGCACGTCGCGGTCCTTGGGGCTGCGCCAGGCGGCGCCCATGCAGAAGCGGCTGGCGCCGGCGCTCTTGGCGGCCTTGGCCTGTTCGAGCACCGCTTCCACGCTCATCAGTTTCTGCGCCTGCACACCGGTGTCATAGCGCGCCGCCTGCGGGCAATAGGCGCAATCTTCCGGGCAGCCACCGGTCTTGATGGAGAGCAGGGTGGACACCTGCACGGCGTTCGGATCGTGGTGTTCGCGATGCACACTGTGCGCGCGAAACAGCAGTTCGTTGAACGGCAGCGCGAACAGCGCAGCCACTTCGGCGCGCGTCCAGTCGTGACGGATGGGTTGGGCCATGGCGACAGCTCTGGGGTTGGGGATGAGGACAAGTGTGGCAGCGCGCGTTTTCTTGTCAACTTTCGATGAAAGGCGCGGGTTGACGATGCGCGGACGTATGGCTGCCGCTACCATCGAAGCATTCACTCCGCGGGAGTTGTTGGCATGAATGCACGACAGGTCGGCATTGGATCGGTGCCGGCGGCCATCTGCAGCTTGCTCATACCCGGGCTGGGGCAGCTACTGCAACGGCGCCCCTGGATTGCCCTCGTCATGATCGTGCTCGCCGCCGTGCTCTGGATCGTCAAAATGGGCTGGGTCATCCATCTTTGGGCGGGCCTCGACGCAGCCATTTACAAGCCACGAAACTAAGGATGGCCCATGCGCATGGACGCGCTACCGCTCGGGCGACCCCTGCTTGGGGCGCTGCAACGTTTTGTACTCCCCTATCGCTGCCTGCTGTGCGGCGCCGCGGGCGCCGACGGGCTGGATCTGTGCCGCCAGTGTGCCGCCGAGTTACCGCGCAACCAGGCGTGTTGCGCTCGCTGCGCGCTGCCCCTGCCCCAGGCGGCCGAACTATGCGGCCAATGCCAGCGCCGTCCGCCGCCGTGGGATTCGGCCTGGGTGCCATTTCGTTACGCATGGCCACTGGACCGTCTGGAATCGCGTTTCAAGTTCGGCGCCGACCTGGCCGCGGGTCGCGTGCTCTCGTCGCTATGGTTGCGGGAATGGCCACCGTCGAACATGCCGGCGTGGCTGCTGCCGGTGCCGCTGCATGCCGGCCGACTGCGCGAACGCGGCTACAACCAGGCGATCGAGCTGGGTAAGCCGCTGGCAAGCCGGCTTGGTCCCTCGCTCCACGTCGACGCCTTGATCCGCTCGCGGGCCACACCGGCGCAAACTGAACTTGGCGCACTGGCCCGTCGCCGCAACGTGCGCGGCGCCTTCAACGTACGACCGCATACGGCGTGGCCCGGGCACGTGGCGCTGTTTGACGACGTGATGACCACTGGCGCCACGCTGAGCGAATGTGCGCGCGTGCTGAAGCGGGCGGGAGTCCGACGCGTCGATGTCTGGGCGCTGGCGCGCGCGCCAGCGGCAAAGACCTAAGCGGTCTCGCAGGATTCGCCCATCCACTCCTGCAGCTTGCCGTGCCAGAGGCGGTACTTGCGGCGCTGGCGAGTCCCGTTGCCATGGCAGTGGTAGCGCGCCCATCCCGTGCTGCTCGCCTCGACCGTGCAGCCTGCGCTGAAACAGCTGCTGCCCAGTACGGGCGCGAGGCAGCGCAGCGCCCGGCGCAGGTCGTTCACCGATCCGCTGCCGAAATGAAACACGAAGATGGCCGAGCCGCGTTGCAGCGGAAATCGCTGCAGATCGAGAAAGTCGGGATTGCAGGTGAGCAGCACCCGTTCATGCGCCAGCGCATAGGCAGCATGGGCGGCGTCGGTCTGACCCAGCAGCCCGCAGTCGGCGGACGTCCAAACCTGGGCGCCTGCCGAACGCAGCAGTTCAACGCCACGCGGCGGAAACGATGCATCGACCAGAAACCGCGCGCGGCTTTCCACGTTGCCTTCTTCGGGCGCATTGCGATCCCTGGAACTTTCGAGTTCCCGCCACATGACGCTGCACGTCCCCGCTTGCTGCGTTCAAAAGCACGGCCGATCAGCCTGCGACTTGCACGCACCGGCGGTGCTGGCGCAGCGATCGGCGGGGTTGTCGCGCGCTGTCATCCCGCGTGGCAAGCCACTCGCAGCACGAACGCGCGCAATCGTGATTCCCCTCGTTCTTTTCTAACGCCCGCATCGTTACCAGAGCAATACGACCTTTAGGCCAGGGTCGGCGAACGACAACGTTGTCAGTGCGGACTGCCTGCCTCGATCGCGATGCGGATGGCATCGGCGCTGGTGGTCGCCCCGAGTCGCTTGAGCAGGCTGGCGCGGTGCATCTTCACGGTCTTCTCTTCGATGCCCAGCAAATCGCCGATCTGCTTGTTGCGCATGCCGCGCGACATGTGTTCCAGCACCTGCTTTTGCCGTGGCGTGAGTGCGCCCACCAGGGCTGAGGCATGGGCGATACGCTGGTTGTGCGCGCGATCGGGGGTGCCGGAGACGTCCATCTGCGAGCCGATGAAGTACTCGACGGCGCCGTCGGCGCCGATCAGAGGCGCCACCATCACGGCATTGCGGAACGCGGTGCCGTCCTTGCGGTAATTGGTGAGCACGGTCAACGAGGGTCGCCCGTTGGCGATGGCGTCGCGCAGCAAGGCCCGCTGATCGGGCTCGCTGCCGGCGCCCTGCAGGAAACGGCAGTTTCGGCCCAGGATTTCATCCTCCTGGTAGCCGGTGAGCTCGCAGAAGGCGGCATTGACGCAGACGATCGGGTTATCCGGCAGACGCGGGTTGGTGACCAGGGTCGCAAGGGGAGACAGGCCAATGGATGCGAACAAGGCGCCTTCAAACCCAGTTTGATGCATGTGCGATTTCCTCAGTCACCCGGTGCGCGTGTGACTGCGATTCGAACAGAACGGGTCGGCAATACCAAGCCCCGCAAGCGTGCTTGTCGATGTTTTTCAGACGACCTGCAAGACGCGGGCCGTCCGGTACCGAACCATCGAGGTATCCATGCTGGCTTATTCACGCGCCCCGTCGATCGGGCGCAGCATGAAGGTGTTGTGTCCCCTGGAGAGCGCCATGTTGAATTGGCCTGAATACCGCAAACAGCTGCTCGGCCGCATCGGCGAGATCGCCAAGCTGAGCCCCGACACCGTGGCCGGCTACCAGACCCTGTCCGCCGCCGGCAGCAAGACCGGTCACCTGGACGCCAGGACGCGCGAACTGATCTCGCTGGCGGTGGCGGTCACCACCCGCTGCGACGGCTGCATCACGGTGCACACCGCCGAGGCGCTGAAGCAGGGCGCCACCCCGGATGAAATTGCCGAAGCGCTGGGCGTGGCGGTGGCCATGAATGCCGGCGCGGCGCTGGTGTATTCAGCGCGCGTGCTCGATGCCGTCCACAGCTATCAGGCGGAACGATAGGGCACGGCCCGGTAAGAGTCGGCGACCACCCAGGCCCCGCACGCGATGGCGGCGGAAATCGCCAGCGCGGTCCAGCCGGTGCGGTCATGAGGCGTGGCGACCACCGTGGGCACCCACACCAGTAGGGTGATGATCCATAGCATCGCCGCCTCGAGCCTTGCCGCCAGCTGCGGCAATACGCCAAACAGCACCGCCAGGCAGGTGGCGATGCTGCAGGCGCCGGTGAAATACGCCCAGCCCAGGGGGTACGGCAACCAGGTCGGAATCAGCGCTACGGTCTGCTCGCTGTAAACAAAGTGAGACAGGCCGATCATCGGCAGCGATAGCGCAAACACCACGCGCGCCGCGCGCACGCCGCGTCGCCCGGTGAGATGGCGCAACCCGTCGCTGCGTTCGCCCAGATGGCCGGCAAACAACACCCACGCAGCCGCGAAGATCACCGCAATCTCGCCCAGGCCCAGCCAGGTGGCCTCCATCGAGGGCACCACGATCACGGCGGGCAATTTGAGCAATACCGTCCACACCAGCATGAAGACCACCAGCAAGACCGATGCGGGCTTTGCCCAGCTGCGCAGCAGCAGTCCGATGCCGGCCACCAGTTCGATCAGCGCAAACAGATAGGCGATCGGCCGCGCCCCCGGCATGTGCTCGATCGGCAGGTGCTGCCACACCAGGGCGACGTCGCCGTAGATGAAGCCCAGCGCGCCCAGCGACATCATGCAGAGGGCCAGCCACTGCTGGGACAGGTGTGTCTGCGCAGCGCTGTTGCCCCACGCGCCGCTGCCAGTCAGCACCGAGGTTGATGCCCGATACGAACGTTCCATGCCTTGCTCCTTCACCATGAACGGACAGAGGGAGGACAGCGCTTCGATGCGAGGGCGGCCCTGGGGCGGCCACGGGCTCCCAGGGGCTGCCCGCCGCGCCATTAAATCGGCAGATACGGCGTGGCGCAATGGAGTGCGATGATGCGCCGGCGAGCCCCGTTCTTTTGATCCCGCTTCAGAGGAAGCCAAGGCCATGTATCGCCCCCGCCCCATCGTGAACCTGCCTGCCGACACGGACGCCGACGGCATCAAGGTCTACACCATTGCCGCCGGCAGCGGCGCCGTGGATATCTCGCGCTACTTGCCGCGCATGGCGGCGATGAAGCGGGCGCGACCCATCGCATGGTCGACCACGCCGGCCTTTGCGATCTGCCACGAAGCGGCGCAAGCGCGTTATCTGGTGCTGGGGTGGTGGGGCAACGACAACGAGATGTTCATCGCGGTGGCGGCGGAAGATGCCACCGGCTGGGTCGAGGACATGTCGCGCTATTCGTTCTGCCTGTGGGACATGGAAGTGATGTGGCACGAGCGCAATGCGTTCGTCGACTGGATGTATGGCGCGGTGCCCAGCCTGGACGCCTATCGGGCTGACCGGCTGTGCAAGGTGTAGGCATGGACAAACTTGGCTGGGCCGCCAAGGGCGTGTTGCGGTTGGTGTTTGTCGTGCTGCTCAGCCTGTTGATGGCGGCCCTTGGTTACGCGGCGATACTTGGCTTGATCTTGTGCTTTCCGCCACACGCCATCCAGTGATCGCCTTCAGGCCGCGCTGCTGGCGGCCGCACGCTGCAACAGCAACTCCCGCTCGCGCAGGTTGCGTGTGAGCGAGGCGGCGCGCTCGAATTCTTCGCGCGCCTCGGCATGACGACCCAGCTTGCCGAGCAGGTCGCCGCGCACGCTGGGCAGCAGGTGATAGTGGCGTAGCAGGGGTTCGTCGCGCAGTGCGTCCACCAGGTTCAGGCCCACCTCGGGGCCGAATGCCTGCGCGTGAGCCACCGCGCGATTGAGTGCCACCACCGGCGAGGGCAGGCGGCGCGCGAGCGTGTCGTAGAGCGCGGCAATGCGCGACCAGTCGGTGGCGTCCACGGTGCGCGCCCGCGCATGACAGGCAGCAATCGCCGCCTGGAGTGTGTACGGACGTTCGCTGCCGCCCAGTGCTTCGGCGCGTTGCAGCGCGGCCAGGCCGCGTTGAATCAGCAGCTGATCCCAGCGCCCGCGGTTCTGCTCGCCCAGCAGGATGGGCTCGCCGTGCGGCCCTTGCCGCGCGGCGGTGCGCGACGCCTGGATTTCCATCAGCGCCACCAGGCCATGCACCTCGGCTTCGGCCGGGGCCAGGCCAGCGAGCACGCGGCCCAGGCGCATGGCTTCCTCGCAGAGCGCCGGACGCATCCAGTCGCTGCCCGAGGTGGCCGCGTAGCCTTCGTTGAAGATCAGGTAGACCACTTCCAGCACGGAGGCGAGGCGCGCCGCGAGCTCGTCGCCGCGCGGCACTTCGAACGGCACCTGGGCTTCGCTGAGCGTGCGTTTGGCGCGCACGATGCGCTGTGCCACCGTGGGCTCGGGCACCAGGAAGGCGCGCGCGATTTCGCTGGTGGTCAGGCCGCCGAGCAGGCGCAGGGTCAACGCCACGCGCGCCTCGGTGGACAGCACCGGATGGCATGCCGTGAATATCAGGCTGAGCAGATCATCACCGACCGGATTGTCGAGCATGGCATCCGGGTCTCCCACGGATTGTTCGAGCTGGTCTTCGATCTCGCGCGTCAGTTCCCCTTCCTTGCGACGATGCAGCGCGTGGCGCCGCATCTGGTCGATCGCGCGATGCTTGGCGGTAGTCATCAGCCAGGCGCCCGGATTGCGCGGCACCCCCGTCTGCGGCCACTGCTCCAGCGCCGTGACCAGCGCGTCCTGCGCCAGTTCCTCGGCCACGCCCACGTCGCGGACGATGCGGGCGAGGCCGGCGATCAGGCGTGGCGATTCCATGCGCCAGACCGCTTCGATGGTGCGATGGATATCAGTGGCCGTCATGGCCGCCGATCACAACACCACGCCGGTGGCGGCGCAAGTTCGCGCGCACCATGCCGCCGCCGGAATCAGGGTGGCGACATCACCATCCAGTGCACGCCGAAGCGATCGCGCAACATGCCGAAGCTGGAGGCAAAGAAGGTCTTGGACAGCGGCATGGACGCCTCGCCGCCGCCCTCCAGCAAGGCCTCGAACGAGCGCTTGGCCTCGCTATCGTCCTTGGCATTGATCACCAGCGAGAAGCCGCGAAAATCCGGCGTGCCACCACATTCGCCATCGGATGCATTGACCAGCGATTCGCCGATCCGCATCGAGGCATGCATGATTTTCTCGCCATGCGCAGGGCGTGGACCGGCGGCCTGGTCGCCCGGTTGTTCGGGGCTGTCCTTGAATCGCATCAGCGTTTGCACCTGCGCGCCGACGGCCTTGCCGTAGAAGGCGAGGGCTTCCTCGCAGCGGCCGTCGAAGAACAGATAGGGCTGGATCAGCATGGTGACATCTCCTGGCGGGTTCAGCGTGGATCGCCCATGCGGGCGCGCTGCTGTGCTTCCAATTCGCGCGCTTCGGGCGTGAAGGCATCGCCGAAATCCTCCGCTTCGAAGACGCGGCGGATCTCGATTTCCGAGGCGCCGTCATCGAACGGGTTGGGTGCGCGCTTCATCCACTCGATGGCCTCTTCCAGCGAGCTCAGCTGCAGTACCCAGAAACCGGCGATCAGCTCCTTGGTTTCCGTAAACGGGCCGTCGATGACAGTACGCTGGTCGCCCTCGTAGCGCACGCGTGCACCGCTCCTGCTGGGGTGCAGACCTTCGCCGGCCAGCATCACCCCGGCCTTGACCAGCTCCTCGTTGAAGCGGGTCATCTCGGTCAGCAGTTTTTCGCTCGGCATCTCGCCGGCTTCGGAGGCCCGGGTGGCCCTGACCATGGCTACGAATCGCATGTGCTTGCTCCTGTGAGTGTGGCTCTTATGCACACGACGAAGGAGCCCCGGTGGAATCGACAGGGTAGGCGAAGAAACCTGTGGGAGCGCACCCTGTGCGCGACAACCCGGCGGCGCGGCGATTGGCGATGCCGCGTCGGGCACAGGGTGCCCTCCCACAGGTGATGACGAGAGGGGTGTTGCTTAGCGGAACGCCAGCGCCAGCACGATGCCGATCCAGACCGCCATGCCCAGCCAGTTGTTGTTGCGGAAGGCCCACAGGCAGGCGGCGCGGTCGTGGCTGCGGATGCGCCACATCTGCCAGCCGAACAGGCCAGCGGCCACCAGCAGGCCCATCCAGTAGGGCCAGCCCAGCATCGCGCGCTGGCCCACCAGCAGCATCGCCAGCAGGAAGGTGGCCATCAGAATGCCCAGGATCGGCAGATCCGCGTCGCCAAACAGGATGGCGGTGGATTTGGCGCCGGCCTTGATGTCCTCGTCGCGGTCCACCATGGCGTATTGGGTGTCGTACACCACCGACCAGATGATGTTGGCGATGAACAGCAGCCAGCCCACCGGCGGCACGGTATTCATCACGGCCGCGAACGCCATCGGGATCGCCCAGCCGAACGCCGCACCCAGCACGACTTGCGGCAGGTGTGTGTAGCGCTTGGTGAACGGGTAGATCGCCGCCAGACCGGCGCCCGCGAAGGACAGCCAGATGGTGAGCTTGTTGGTGAACAGCACCAGCACGAAGGAGAACACCAACAGGCTGGCGAAGATGATCAGGGCCTCGCGCGGCGTCACACGTCCGGCCGCGATAGGTCGCCCTGCCGTACGTTCCACCTGGGGATCAAGCTTGCGGTCGGCGAAATCGTTGATGGCGCAGCCGGCCGCACGCATCGAGAACACACCCAGCGTGAAGATCACCAGCAGCTTCAGCGGCGGGAAATCCGAGGCCGCCAGCCACAGCGCCCACCAGGTCGGCCACAGCAACAGCAGCGCGCCGATCGGGCGATCCATGCGGGTCAGCACCAGATAGTCGCGCGCCTTGCTGCGATAGGGCGCCGGCAAACGCTGCAGCAGCCAGTCGAGCACGCGCGTGGCGCGGGAGGAGCTATCCGCGGGCTGCGTCGAGCGCGCCGGTCTAGAGCCCGCGCCAGGGCGCGGACGCGGTGTACTCGTAGTCGGCAGGTTGCGCCGCTGGCGCTTGCGGGAAGTAGGAGCCATCCATGAAGTGTAGCGTGGCCCACCGCCGTGGGTAGCGTGACGCAGCGCCGGTTTGCGGGGCGCACCTTGTCGCAACACGGTCATAAAGCGGCCTAAACTTTCCACTTTCCCGACTGGAGATGAGCCCGTGCCCAAAGCCCTGAGCCACGTCGCCCTGATCGTTGCCCATCCCACGCGCACGGCCGAGCTGTTGACCGGCGTGTTCGAGGATGCGCGCATTTTGCGCGAGGAAGATCCGGCCGATAGCCATCCGGAAGTCATCGTGGCGCTGGCGGGGCTGGAATTTGCCCTGATCCGCGGCAGCGGTCCCGCGTCACGCAACGGCGACCACATCGCGTTCGCCGTGACCAAGCAGGAGCAGCTCGATTGCGCGCGGCGCATGGACGAGCTGGCGCTGGATTATCAGATGGCCCGCGAGGACACGGCGCTGTATTTCAGTGATTACGACAACCATGTGTTTGAGTTGGAGGTGGTCGAGTCGTGACGGAGAGCGTCGCGCACAGGGTGCGCTCCCACAGGAGGATCCAGCCCCCTGTGGGGTCCCTGTGGGAGCGCACCCTGTGCGCGACTGACGTGCCTCATTCCCTCAACAACAACCGATACGCCGGATTCTCGCTCTCGTCGCGATACGGATAGCCGAGTGTGTCCAGAAACGCCTGAAACAGGATCCGTTCATCCGGCGGCACCTGAATTCCGACCAGGATGCGCCCGTAATCCGCCCCCTGATTGCGGTAATGGAACAGGCTGATATTCCAGTCCGGATGCATATGCCCCAGAAAGCGCGTCAGCGCGCCCGGGCGTTCGGGAAACTCGAAACGGAACAGCTGCTCGTCGCGCGCCAGCGGTGAGCTGCCACCTATCATGTGGCGCAGGTGCAGCTTGGCCAGTTCATCGTCGGTGAGATCGAGCACGCCGAAATCGTGGGCACGGAAAGCCTCGATCAACGTCTCGCGCTCATCGCGATGCGCAGTCTGTATGCCGACGAAGATATGCGCCTGGCTGGCATTGCCGATGCGGTAGTTGAATTCCGTGATGCTGCGCTGATCCAGTGCCTCGCAGAAACGGCGGAAGCTGCCGCGTTCCTCGGGTATGGTCACCGCGAACACCGCTTCCCGCTGCTCGCCCACTTCCGCGCGCTCGGCCACAAAGCGCAGCCGGTCGAAATTGAGGTTGGCGCCTGAGACGACGGCCACCATCGGGTGTTCCGAAGCGCCATGCGTGGCGACGTATTGCTTGAGCCCGGCCAGCGCGAGTGCGCCGGCAGGCTCGGGCACGCTGCGGGTGTCCTGGAAGACATCGCGGATGGCCGCGCAGATCGCGTCCGTATCCACCCGCAGCATGGCGTCCACATGGCGCTGGCACAGCGCAAAGGTGAGATCGCCCACACGCTTCACGGCCGTGCCATCCGCAAACAGGCCGACTTCCGACAGCGATACCGGTGCGCCTGCCTCCAGTGATTGGACCATCGCATCGGAGTCGCAGGTCTGAACGCCGATCACTTTCACATCCGGACGCAGCGCCTTCACATAAGCGGCGATACCAGCGAGCAAACCGCCACCGCCGACGGGCACGAAGATGGCGTGCAGTGGCCCGGGATGCTGGCGCAGGATTTCCATGCCCACGGTGGCCTGCCCGGCGATCACCGCGGGATCGTCGAACGGATGGACGAAGGTGTAGCCGTGTTCGTGCTGCAGTCGTGCCGCCGCGGCTTGCGCATCGCTATAGGAGTCGCCGGTCAGCACGATATCGACCTGGTCGCCGCCAAAGCGACGCACGGCGTCGACCTTGACCTGGGGTGCCGTCACTGGCATCACGATCACTGCGTGTATGCCAAGCCGCGCCGCCGCCAACGCCACGCCTTGGGCATGGTTGCCCGCCGAGGCGGCGATCACGCCACGGGCTCGTTGCGCCGCGTCCAGCTGACACATGCGGTTATAGGCGCCGCGCAGCTTGAACGAGAAAACCGGCTGCTGGTCTTCGCGCTTGAGCAAGACACGCTGCCCCAATCGCGTGGATAGGAGCGTCGCCGGCTCAAGCGATGTCTCGCGCGCCACATCGTAGACGCGCGCGCCCACTGTCTGGCGCAGTAGTTCGTGCTCGCTCAGCGGATCCGCGTCCAGCGTGGCAGCAAGTGCATTCATGGCGTGGCGAGCGGGTGGCTTACCTCGATCACGTCCACCAGCTTGCGCGTCTGCTTGATGATCTGTTCGACGGTGGCGTCGGCGCCATGCAGCACCAGGGTGAGTTGTGAGACGGCCAGATCTTCGGTGGCGGCGACGGTAAGCGTGTCGATATTGCAATGACGCGCGGCGAACAGCCCGGCCACGCGCATCAGGGCGCCGGATTCGTTTTGCAACAGGATGGATAGCGTATGTCTCATGCGGGCTCCGTGTTGCCGATGCTCAGAACATGTCCGAGGTGGCATCGCCGTCCGACGCCGGTGCCACCCGCGACGGAATGAAATCGCCGGTGATCATCTGCGCGTACGTCGCCCCCGGACCCACCATCGGATACACGCCGGCATCCGGGTCAATCATCACTTCCAGAAATGCAGGGCCATCGAAGGCAAGGAAGTCGGCGATGGTCTCCGCCAGTTCCGCCTTGTCCTCCAGGCGCTTCGCCCACTCGAACCCATCAGCCTGCGCCGCCTTGATGAAGTCCTTCTTGTGCAGGCTCTTGTCCGACGATGCAAAGCGGCCACGGAAAAACAGCTTCTGCCACTGGCGCACCATGCCGTCGCCGATGTTGTTGAGCACGACGACCTTGACCGGCAGGCCATAGGTGGTGACGGTTTCCAGCTCGCCCAGATTCATGCGGATGCTGGCGTCGCCGTCGATATCGATCACCACCGCGTCGCGCCGCGCGAACTGCGCACCAATGGCGGCGGGCAGGCCGAATCCCATGGTGCCCATGGAACCGGACGTGAGCCAATGGCGCGGCTCGCGAAAATCAAAGTACTGCGCGGCCCACATCTGGTGCTGGCCCACGCCGGTGCTGATCACGGCGCGGCCTTGGGTGTGTTCGTTGATGGCCTGGATCACCGCCTGCGGCTGGATCAACGCGCTCTCGCGGTCGTAGTTCAGCGCATGCGTGTGCTTGAGCGCAGCAATATGGGAGTGCCAGTCCGCATAGCGCCCATCGTTTGCGAAATGCAGGCCGTGACGGATGCCGTATTGCTGCAGGCGCGATAGCGTCGCGTCGAGGTCGCCATGATGATGCCAGTCCACCGACTTCACCTTGCCGATCTCGGCGGGGTCGATGTCGATCTGTGCGATGAAGCGTGCGTGCGGGGCAAAGCGCTCCGGCACGCTGGCCACGCGATCGTCGAAACGAGCGCCAAGCGCGAGCAGGAAATCGCAGTCCTCGACGGCGTAATTGGCGTAGGCCGTACCGTGCATGCCCAACATATGCAAGGCGAGCGGTTCAGTGGTGTCGATCGCACCGATGCCCATCAAGGTGGTGGTCACCGGCAGGCCAAACTGCTTCACGAAAGCGCGCAGCGTGGCGGAGGACTCCGCCGAGATGATGCCGCCACCCGCATAGATCAGCGGACGCTTCGCCCTTGCCAGCGCGTTGAAGAAAATCTCGCACTGCGCGTCATCCACGCGTGCGCTCTGGATGGCGTGCTGGCGGGCGCGATAGCCGGGAATAGGCAGCGTGCCTTCACCGGCGAAGGTGAGCGGACTGTTCTGCACATCCTTGGGGATATCGACAACGACAGGGCCCGGACGTCCACTGCGCGCGATCTCAAAGGCCGTACGCAAGGTGACTTCAAGCCGCGAGGGATCGGTGAGCAGGAACACGTGCTTGGCGCACGGACTCATGATGTTGCTGACCGGTGCCTCCTGGAAGGCATCGCTGCCGAGCGCGCCGGTGGGCACCTGGCCGCAGATCACCACCATCGGCACGGAATCGGACATCGCATCGCGCACCGGCGTGACCATATTGGTGGCGCCCGGGCCGGAGGTGACGATGGCCACGCCCACCTTGCCCGAGGCGCGCGCATAGCCGGCCGCCATGAAGCCGGCGCCTTGCTCGTTGGCAGGCACGATCAAGGGCATCGGCTCGCCGCCCATCGGCGACAGATGCGTGGCATTGAATCGGAAGACCGCGTCGTACACCGGCAGGATCGCGCCACCCGAATAACCGAACAGCACGTCGACGCCTTCGTCCGCCAATACCTGCACGACGACTTCTGCACCGCTCATGGTCTGGCCGGCGAGCGCATGCGTCGAAGCGGGCATGTCGCGACTTTCAAGAGCACGTTGCAGTGGCACGTTCACGATGGTCGGGTTCCCCAGATTCGCCGATGCTTCGGCGGATCGAGTTGGTTGGAAAAGTGCCCTCCCCCAAATCATCGGGGGAGGGCCAGGAAGGGTCTTGCATGCTTGCGGGATAAGCGCCCCTCTCAAGTCGAACAACAACCAGCATGCCGCTGCGGCATCAGCCGCAGCGGCCAAATATCAACCTACTTTCTTGAGCGGCTCAGCCGAGGGCTTGGGCGCATTCGCCTGCAGCCACGGCATGCGAGCACGCAGCTTGGCGCCGACCTGTTCCACCGGATGCTCCAGGTCCGCCTGCTTGAACTTCTTGTAGTTCGGCAGGCCGGCCTGGTATTCGGCGATCCAGTTGCGCGCGAAGGTGCCGTCCTGGATATCGGTGAGCACGTCCTTCATGCGCGCCTTGGTGCCGGCATCGATCACGCGCGGGCCGCTCACGTAGTCGCCGTACTGCGCGGTTTCGGAGACGAACTCCAGCATGCGTGAAATGCCGCCCTCGTAGAACAGATCCACGATCAGCTTCAGTTCGTGCAGCACTTCGTAATAGGCGATTTCCGGCTGGTAACCGGCTTCGACCAGCGTTTCAAAACCAGCCTGTACCAGGGAGCTGGCACCGCCGCAAAGCACCGCCTGTTCGCCGAACAGATCGGTCTCGGTCTCTTCCTTGAAGTCCGTCTTGATCAGCAGCGCGCGACCACCGCCGATGCCATCGGCATACGCCTTGGCGCGGGCTTCCGCCTGGCCGCTGACGTCCTGGTGCACGGCCCAGATGCTGGGCACGCCGCGACCGATTTCATACTCGCGACGCACCAGCGCGCCCGGGCCCTTGGGCGCCACCAGGATCACGTCGATGTCGGCGCGCGGATCGATCTGCTTGAAGTGCACGTTGAAACCGTGCGCAAACAGTAACGCTGCGCCCGGCTTGATGTTCGGCTCGATGTGCTCGCGATATAGCTGCGGCTGCACCATGTCCGGCGTGAGCACGGCGACCAGGTCGGCGTCCTTCACGGCATCGCCCGGCTCAGCCACGGTGAAACCTTCGGCGCGGGCTTTCTCCCACGAGGGGCCACCCTTGCGCAGGCCAACCACCACGTCGAGACCGGAGTCGCGCAGGTTGAGTGCGTGGGCGCGGCCCTGGCTGCCAAAGCCCAGGACGGCGATGCGGGCCTTGGCCAGCGTGTCGTTGTTGTTGCTCATGCGGTGACTCCTGCGTTCGTGTCTTCGTTGACGTGTCGGGAAACAGAGGCGGATGGACTGCGTGATGCGATGGGTTGCGTGGTGGCTCCTTCAGACGCGGAGCCCACCAGGGCGACGTACTTGGCCATGGCGCCGCGCGTGACCTTGGGCGCAGGCGGTTGCCAGCTGGCGCGACGGGAGGCGAGATCGGCGGTGGTGCTGATCTGGCGCGTTTCGGCGTCGATGCGGATGCGATCGCCTTCGTGCAGCAGCGCAATCGGGCCGCCGCGCGCCGCTTCCGGTGCGATATGGCCGACCATGTAGCCGTGGGTGGCGCCGGAGAAGCGACCATCGGTGATCAAGGCCACGTCGTCGCCCAGGCCGCGGCCGATCAGCGCCGCCGTCACGCCCAGCATCTCGCGCATGCCTGGGCCACCCGCCGGGCCTTCATTGCGGATCACGATGACGTCGCCCTTCTCGATGCTGCCGCCCTGAACGGCGGCAAACGCCTGCTCTTCGCTTTCGAACACGCGGGCGCGTCCCTCGAAGTGGTTGGCGCCCTTGCCGGCGAGTTTGAGGATGCAACCGTCCGGCGCGAGATTGCCGTAGAGGATGGAATAGCCGCCGCGCGGCTTCAGCGGCTTTGACACCGGATGCACCACGTCCTGCGTTTCAGCTCGCGGTGCCGCAGCGACTTCATCGAACAGGCTGCGACCGGTGACGGTGGGTGCGTCGATCAGCATGCCCGCGGCAATCAGTTCTTCCGCCACGCGTGCGCTGCCGCCGGCCCCGAACATCTCGACCGCGGTGTAGCGGCCGCCAGGCAACAGATCTGCGATCACCGGGGTGTGTTTCGATGCAGGCTCGAAATCCTCCAGCGTCCACGGCGTACCCGCTTCACGTGCGATGGCGAGCAGGTGCAGCACAGCGTTGGTGGAACCGGCCGTGGCTGCGACCATGCGCGCGGCATTGCGGAACGCGGTTTCGGTGAGCAGTTCGCGTGGCGTGCGGTTTTCTTTTAGGCACTCCATCACCAGCTCGCCGCAGCGGCGTGCGGCCACTGCCTTCGCTGGATGTGTGGCGGGGATGTCATTGAAGCCCAGCGGCGACAAGCCCAGCGTGGAGAGCACCATCGCCATCGTGTTGGCAGTGAACTGCCCGCCGCATGCACCGGCGCCGGGGCAGGCATCGCGCTCCACTGAAGTCAGTTCGGCATCGCTGATCTTGCCCGCGCCGTGCGCACCGACTGCTTCGAACACCTGCTGGATGGTGATCGGATGGTTGTCGTGGGTGCCGTGCGCAATCGTGCCGCCGTACATCGCGACGGCCGGGATATTGAGTCGCGCCATCGCCATCGCAGCGGCAGGAATGGTCTTGTCGCAACCGCACAGCACCACCATCGCGTCAAGGCAGTGGCCATCGACGGCCAGCTCGATGGAGTCGGTGATCACCTCTCGGCTGATCAGCGAGGCGCGCATGCCGGGCGTGCCCATGGCGATGCCGTCGGTCACGGCGATGGTGTTGAATTCCACCGGCGTGCCGCCCGCAGCGCGAATGCCGTCGGCGACATGTTCGGCCAGTTCGCGCAGATTGAGGTTGCACGGGCTCACGTTGGACCAGGTGTGCACGACGGCCACCAGCGGCCTGGCAATCGCTTCGTCGTCCAGGCCGGTGGCGCGGAGCATGGCGCGCGCGGGGGCACGGTCGGGGCCGGTCTTGATCAGATCACTGCGCATGCGTGTTCCTTGAGAGATGCTCGAATGACTCAGCCACAGGCGCGGCCCCAGCGAAGAAAAGCTGCCGCGTTGCAGGCGTGTTCGTCGATGGCGGCCAACACCGCTTCCAATACCTGCTGCGTGCCGGCGTCGCCGCCGATGTCGCGGGTATGCGGACCGTGCTCCAGCACTTCGGCCACGGCCGCTTCCACCGTAGTCGCTTCTTCTTCCAGCCCCAGCGAATGGCGCAGCAGCATCGCGGTGGAAAGAATGGCGCCAATCGGATTGGCCACGCCCTGGCCGGCGATATCCGGCGCGGAGCCGTGGATGGGCTCATACAGTCCACCCTTGCCTTCGCCCAGCGACGCCGAAGGCAGCAGGCCCAGCGAGCCGGCCAGCGCGGCGGCTTCATCGGTGAGGATGTCGCCGAACAGGTTCTCGGTGACCACCACGTCGTACTTGCCAGGCTGGGTCAGCAACAGCATGGCCATCGAATCGACCAGCTGGTGTTCCAGCTTCACATCGGGAAATTCACCGGCGATGCGCTGCACGGTGCTGCGCCACAAGCGCGAGGTTTCCAGCACGTTGGCCTTGTCCACCGAGGTGACGTGCTTGCGGCGTTCCCGTGCCAGCTGGAATGCGCGACGCGTCACGCGCTCGACTTCAGCCACGGTGTACTTGCATTCGTCGATGGCGGTGTCGATGGTGCGTGTCTTGGCACCGAAGTACGCGCCGCCGGTGAGTTCGCGTACGAACAGCACGTCGACGTTTTTCAGCTTTTCGTTCTTCAGCGGCGACAGCTCGGCCAGCGCGGGATGCACCTGCAGCGGTCGCAGGTTGGCGTAGACGCCCAGCGCGGCACGCAGCGCCAGCAGACCCTGCTCGGGACGCACCGGTGCACTCGGGTCGGACCACTTCGGGCCACCGACCGCACCGAGCAACACCGCGTCGGCGGCCTTGCAGGCTTCCAGGGAGGCCTTGGGCAATGGCTCGCCGGTGGCATCGATGGCGCAACCGCCAATCTGGTGTTCTTCAAAATGGAAGTGATGGTCGTAGTGCGCTGCCACGGCATCGAGCACGGCCACGGCCGCTGCAGTGACCTCGGGGCCGACGCCGTCGCCGGGCAGGGTGACGATGTGCGCTCTCATGCAGCTTTCTCCGTGCGTTGTTCGTAGGCGGTGATGGCGTCGCTGTGTTGCTGCAGGTACCCAAGCTGGTCCACGCCGTTGAGCAGGCAGTGGCGGGCAAATGCTTCGAGCTGAAAATGGATATGGCCGCCGTCGGGCAGGGCGATCACTTGTTCCTTCACGTCGATGGACAGCTCGATGCCCGGGTGTTCCAGCAGCCAGCGGTGTTCGGCTTCGTCCAGCACGATGGCAAGCAGGCCGTTCTTCAGCGCGTTGTTGCGGAAGATGTCGGCGATCTCGCTGCACAGCACCGCCTGGATGCCGTAGTCGAGCAGCGCCCACGGCGCGTGTTCGCGCGAGGAGCCGCAACCGAAATTGCGGCCGGCGATGAGGATCGAGCAGCCTTTCGCCTGTGGCTGATTGAGCGGGAAGGCCGGGTTGTCGCTGCCGTCGGCCTGATAGCGCCAGTCGTTGAAGCACAGCTTGCCCAGGCCGGCGCGCTCGGTGGTGGTGAGGAAGCGCGCGGGGATGATGCGGTCGGTGTCGATGTTCTCGTCCGGCAGCACGGCGGTGCGGGAGTGGAGGCGGGTGATCGGGCGCATTAAAAAACCTCCGAAGGACAAAGTCCCTTCTCCCCTCCGGGGAGAAGGTGCCCCGAAGGGGCGGATGAGGGGCGGGTGCTCGCGGGAACGCACATCGAAGCGCGCTCTGATGTTTGACCGAGGCAAGAGTGACCCCTCACCTCAGTCCTCTCCCCGGAGGGGAGAGGAAGAAAAGCTCGCCCCTTCATGCGGCCACCTCCGTCGCATACTCACGCGGATCGGCAATGCGCCCCGCGACGGCCGATGCTGCCGCCGTGGCCGGACTCGCCAGAACCGTGCGCGCGCCCTTGCCCTGGCGACCTTCAAAGTTGCGGTTTGAGGTGCTCACCACCAACTGTCCCGGCTGCGCGAAGTCGCCATTCATGGCGATGCACATCGAGCAACCGGGCTCACGCCACTCGGCACCTGCAGCGGTGAATACGTGATGCAAGCCTTCGTTCTCCGCGTCGCGGCGCACCGCTTCGGAACCCGGCACCACCAGCATGCGCACACCATCGGCGACGCGACGACCGCGCAGTACGTGAGCGGCCTCGCGCAGATCCGAAAGGCGCGAGTTCGTACAGCTACCGACGAAGACCACGTCGACCGGCGTGCCCTGCATCGGCTTGCCGGCCTCGGCCTTCATGTAATCCAGCGCGCGCTTTTCCTGAGCATTGCGTGCCGCGGGAACCGGCTTGTCCATCGCGATGGCCATGCCCGGATGCGTGCCATAGGTGACGGTGGGACGCACCTTGCTCGCGTCGATGCGCACTTCGCGGTCGTACTCGGCGCCATCGTCCGTGCGCAGCGACTTCCAGCGTGCGACGGCTTCGTCCCAGGCGGCGCCCTGCGGCGAACGGGGACGGCCCTTCAGCCAGGCGAATGTCGTTTCGTCGGGCGCGATCATGCCTGCACGTGCGCCCGCTTCGATCGACATATTGCACACCGTCATGCGCTCTTCCATCGACAGCTGCTCGATGGCGTCGCCGCGATATTCGATGACGTAGCCAGTGCCACCGTCCACGCCGATCTCGCCGATGATGTGCAGGATCAGGTCCTTCGCACCTACGCCCGCGGACAGATGACCGTCCACATGGATGGCCAGCGTTTTCGCCTTGCGCTGAAGCAGGCACTGCGTGGCCATCACGTGACCGACTTCCGTGGTGCCGATGCCGAATGCCAGCGCACCGAACGCACCGTGGGTGGAGGTGTGGCTGTCGCCGCAGACGATGGTCATGCCGGGTTGGGTCGCACCCAGTTCCGGGCCGAACACATGCACGATGCCGCGATCGCTGCTGTTCCAGCCGTGTAGTTCAACGCCGAATTCGCGGCAATTGGTTTCCAGCTGCGACACCTGCGCCTTGGCTTCGGCGTTCGCGTAGGGACGCTCGCCGTCGGCGCCGGCGGGCAGGGTGGGCGTGGAGTGATCGAGCGTTGCCAGCATGCGATCGGGGCGACGCAGCTTCAGACCGCGCTCGCGCAGTTCGCTGAAGGCCTGCGGCGAGGTGACTTCATGCACCAGGTGCAGATCGACGTAGAGGATTGCGGGGGTGTCGGCGCTTTCAGCGGCGACGACATGGGCGTCCCACACTTTTTCAAACAATGTCTTTGCCATTACGCAGCCTCCTGCGCTGCTTCGATCTGGACGGGCGTGAGCCAGCCCCACTGGTCAGCTGTGGTGCCATCAAACAAGCCAAAGAACGCCTTCTGCAGTGCGCGTGTGACGTCGCCCGGACGTCCTGCACCCACCGGCTTGCGATCGACCGAACGCACTGGCGTGATTTCCGCCGCGGTGCCGGTCATGAAGATCTCGTCGGCGGTGTATAGCGCTTCGCGCGGCAGGTCGCGTTCTTCCACCACGATGCCCAGTTCGCCGGCCAGCGTGATCACCGACTCGCGGGTGATGCCGGCGAGGATGCCCGCGCTGGTCGGTGGCGTGAGCAGTTTGTTGTTCTTCACCAGGAACAGGTTTTCGCCCGCGCCTTCGCTCAGCAGGCCGTTATGACCCAGCGCGATGCCTTCGGCGTAGCCGCCGCGACGCGCCTCGAGCGCGATCAGCTGGCTGCTGAGGTAATTGCCGCCGGCCTTGGCCCAGCTGGGAAAGGTGTTCGGTGCGGGGCGCTGCCAGGAGGACACGCACACGTCGGCACCGTGCTCCAGTGCTTCGCCGAGATACGCGCCCCATTCCAGCGCCATGATCGCCACGTCCACCGGCGAATCGGTCTTCGGCAGCACGCCCAGGCCGCCTGCGCCGCGGAACACGATGGGGCGCACATAGGCCGACTTCATGCGATTGGCGCGGATCACTTCATGGCAGGCCGCGTTGATCTCGTCTTCGCTGTAGCCGATCTCGATCTCGTAGATGCGCGCCGATTCGAACAGGCGGCGCGTGTGATCGGCGAGGCGGAAATAGGCCGGGCCCTGCGGCGTCGCATATACGCGCTCGCCTTCGAATACCGAGGAGCCGTAGTGCAGCGCGTGGGTGCTGACGTGGACCGTAGCCTCGGTCCAGGGTTTGATCTGGCCGTTGTGCCAGAGGAAGGGCGTCGTCATTTGGTGCTCCTCGGTTTCACAGGCTCGCGACCGCAGCCCGTGGCGACACGGGTTGTTGTCGTTCGATGCGGTTGACGATGGCGAGCGCGGCATGTGCGGTCGCTTCGATGATGTCGGTGCTTACGCCGGAGCCACGCCAGTCGCGCTCGGCGTGGCGCGCAGTGAGTTGGGCCTGGCCTTGCGCGTCGCCGCCCTCGCTCACGGCGCGCACCTGGAACTGGGTGACGTCGAGCGAGGTGCCGGTAGCGCGCTCGATGGCACGCAGCACGGCATCGACCGGGCCGTCGCCGATCGCCGCTTCACCCACTTCATGGCCGCTGTCATGGGTGAGCTTCACCGAGGCCGACGCGCTGCCGCCCAGATGAGAGTTGGTGTTGAGCTGCACGATGCGCCAGGGGCCGGTGGCTTCCGGATCCATGCCCAGCGCGATCGCTTCCAGGTCCTGGTCGTGCACTTCGCGCTTCTTGTCGGCCAGCGCCTTGAAGCGCGCGAAGATGCTGTCCATTGCGGCCTCTTCCACCTCGTGGCCCAGGCTCTGCAGACGCTGGCGCAGCGCATGGCGGCCCGAGTGCTTGCCCAGCACCAGTCGCGTCTCGCCCATGCCCACGTCTTGCGGACGCATGATTTCGTACGTGCCGCGATGCTTGAGCATGCCGTGCTGATGGATGCCGGACTCGTGCGCGAACGCGTTGTCGCCGACCACGGCCTTGTTGCGCGCGACGGCTTGGCCGGTCAGCTGGGTCAGCAGGCGCGAGGTGGGATAGAGCTTGCGCGCGTCGATGCCGGTATCCACGCCGAAGTAGGCAGCGCGCACACGCAACGCCATCACCACTTCTTCCATCGAGGCGTTACCGGCGCGCTCGCCGATGCCGTTGATGGTGCATTCGACCTGGCGCGCACCGGCGGCAACACCGGCGAGACTGTTGGCGACCGCCATGCCCAGGTCGTCGTGGCAGTGAGTGGAGAAGATCACCTGGTCCGCCCCGCGCACGTGCTGGCGCAGGTAGGTGATGCGCTCGGCCATTTCGATGGGCGTGGTGTAGCCGACGGTATCGGGCACGTTCACCGTGGTGGCGCCGGCGGCGATGGCCGCGCTGAACACCTCGACCAGGTACTCCGGTTCGGTGCGCATGGCGTCTTCGGCGGAGAACTCCACCTCGTGGCACAGCTTTTTGGCCCGCTCGATGGCGGCGCAGGCCGTGTCGATCACCTGCTGCTTGCTCATGTTGAGCTTGTGCTCGCGATGCAGCGGGCTGGTGGACAGGAACAGGTGGATGCGTCCGTGGCGCGCCACTTCCAGCGCGCGGCCGCAGGCGTCGATGTCGTTGTCGTGGCAGCGTGCCAGGCCGCATACGGTAGGGCCGCGCAGCACCCGGGCGATCTCCGCGACCGAGGCGAAATCGTCCGGCGAGGCGCTGGGGAAGCCGGCCTCGATGATGTCCACACCCAGCGCCTCGAGCGCATGCGCCATGCGGAGTTTGGCCCGGCGATCCATCGAAAAGCCGGGTGCCTGCTCGCCATCGCGCAGGGTCGTATCGAAAATGCGCAGGCGTTCGGCGGCTACGTCGCCCACGTCGCTGTTCTCGCTGTTGCCGCTCTGGGGCGGGGTGTTATCGGGGTTCATCGCTGGCTCCATGGGCACACGCCTTGGGCAACAAAAAACCCCGCATCCGTTACCGGGTGCGGGGTTCTTTGGTCGTATTCAGGTGGTCTTTCTAGTTACCTGGACACACGCCCTCAGCCCGCACCTCCGTTGGTAATAAGGAGTACGAGTACAAGGGCAAGAAGGAGGTTGGTGCGAAGTCGCAGCAGGCCGGCGACCGTCGGGGGACGGATCGGTTCGGCAATGCGGTCATGGCTGTTGCGCTGCGACATGCAGACGAACCTAATGGCCCGTCCGACGGGTTGTCAACAGTTTCTTTTGAAAATGTTTAAATCGCGTGTCGAGTTAGGCATTCGGACGTCCAGATGGCTGGACGTCCTACGCACGTGTTGCACGTGCGACACAGTTGTCGCCGCAATCAGCGCGACGCGAGTTCTCGCAGATAGAGCGAAAGTGCTTGCTGCAGCTGGTTTTGCGCGGCCTTGCGCAGGTTCGCCGGTTGCTCGCTTTCGAGCGCGACAGCGGCCTTCATGAATTGCTGCACCACCATCGCCGCCGGACGTAGCTCGCCTGCGGCAATCCCTGGCGCGTGAATGGCGATAATCTGACTCAAATAATCGCGCATGCGCTGGCGAATGGTGCGGCCCAGCATCGAGGGCAGCGAACCGGCGGCCTCGACCAGGGTGGCGAAGGCCGGATGCTGCTTGCGGTAATCGGCGAACGCGCGGATCAGCCGCGCCGCAAGTTCCTCCGTCGACCAGTTCGGCGTTTGCGCGACCAGGGTCTCCATGCGCTCGTTCAGTCCGTTGGCATGCTGGGTGATCAGCGCCTCGGCAACGGCCTCCTTGGTAGGGAAAAACTGATAGAGCGAGCCGATCGAGGCCTGAGCGCGAGCCGCGATCTCGGTCATGGTGGTGGCATCGAAACCTTTTTCGACGAAGCAATCCGATGCCGCAGAAAGCAGCGCCGCCACGCGTTCGTGGCCCCGGCGACGGCTGGGCGCTCGCGCCCCCTGGCTTGTGTTTTGCGAGGACATCCTCATAAACTCCAATGTGAGGCTGTCCTCACATAATAGTCTTGAAAGCCGGCGCATGGGCGCGGCCCGAACAGGGTCGATTGTACGTTGATGCCGGCGCAATCCCTGCCTGATCCCTGCACATCGCTGGAGTTCTCCCATGGAAAAGCTTGATCCCCGCACCACCGCGCTCGTCCTGATCGACCTGCAGAAGGGCATTGCCCCGTTTGGCGCGGGCCCCCATGCGAGCGCTGAAGTCTTTCAGCGTGCCGGTCGCCTGGCGGCGCGTTTTCGCGAGTTGAAGGCGCCCGTGGCGCTGGTGCGCGTGGGCTGGTCGGCCGACGCCGGCGACATGTTGCGTCCGCTGACGGACGAGCCTGCACGCAACTTCACCCTGCCGGACAACTGGTGGGACTACGCCGATGAACTGGCCGTGGCCGAGGGCGACCTGCACATCACCAAGCGCCAGTGGGGCGCGTTCTACGGCACCGAACTGGAGTTGCAGCTGCGCCGTCGCGGCATCACGCAGATCGTGCTGGCCGGCATTTCCACCAATATCGGCGTGGAATCCACCGCTCGCCAGGCCTTCGAGCTGGGCTTCAACCAGGTGCTGGTGGAAGACGCCATGAGCTCGGGCGATGCCGCGCATCATCGTTTCGCGGTGGAGCACATCTTCCCGCGCCTGGGTCGCGTGCGGTCCACGGAGCAGGTTCTTGCTGCTCTGGCCTGATCCGTCGAAGGGTCTGTACTCTCCGGGCATCGACTGACGGAGAGTACGAACATGCTGATGAAGCGCGTGGGATGGATGGCAGCCTCGCTGCTGCTTGGCCTGGCCGGATCGACGCACGCCGCTGACGCGCATTTCGTCGCCAGCGAAGTGACGGTGGATGGTCACCGCTATCCCTTCCAGGTGTTCGTGCCCACCGGCTGGACGGCGGATCGCCCGTGGCCGGTGGTGTTGTTCCTGCACGGCAGCGGCGAGCGCGGCAACGACAACGAAGCCCAGCTCAAGCAGGGCCTGCCGCCGTGGCTGGCCAAACATGGCGATGAATTTCCTGCCGTGGTGGTGGCGCCCCAGGCGCCCGACGACACGGTGTGGAGCGGTGAAGTGGAGCGCGCCGCCGTGGCCGCTCTCGAGCAGAGCATCGCGACCTATCACGGCGATCGATCGCGGCTCTACCTGACCGGCCTCTCGATGGGCGGTTATGGCGTGTGGCAGCTGGCGGTCGATCATCCGGGCATGTTCGCTGCTGCCGCGCCCGTGTGCGGCGGCATCCTCGGGCTCGACGACATGCCCGAACTGAAGGTCTACGGCGTGCCCAGTGGTGCCGATCCCTACGCCTGGGTGGCGAACCGGGTGAGGCCGACGCCGATGTGGATCTTCCATGGCGCGATCGACGACCAGGTACCGCCGGCCGATTCGCGGGCCATGAACAAGGCGCTTACCCGCGCCGGCGATGAAGTGCGTTACACCGAATTTCCCGGTGTGAACCATGGTTCCTGGGTGCCGACCTACGACTCGCCGGCGCTATGGCCATGGATGTTTGCGCATCGCAAAGCTACGGCAGGCTGACGGTTCGTTCACAACCGTGTCTGGTTCCCCACCGAAATTTTAGCGTTCGATGTTGCGACGCCATATGGCCGACGGCCTAGGCGGCAGCGTTGCTGTGTCCCCGGCTCGCAAGTTTTTATGCTTGAAAGTATTGCAGCGCAGCGAAAAAAGCCCGAAATGGTGGCTTTACAAGTTTCCATGAAAACGTTTACGTTCCGCCGCAGCGCCGCCGGGGAATCCCCTGCCGCCCTGTCCTAGGAGCCGATGTGACCACCAAGAAGGCCACCATCAAGGATGTGGCGCGGGAGGCGAAAGTCTCGATCGCGTCGGTGTCCCGTGTGCTCAATGGCCTGGGCGGGGTCACGACGGAAACGCAAAATGCCGTGCGCAAGGCGGCGGCTCATCTGCACTACGTTCCCGATTCTGCCGCGCGCAGCCTGATCACCGGCCGCACCCACACGATCGGGGCGGTGCTGCCCGACCTGTACGGTGAGTTCTTCTCCGAACTGATCCGCGGCATCGATCTGGCGGCACGCGCCAAGGGCCTGCATCTGCTCGTATCCAGCTCGCACGACGGCGTGGAAGACGCGGCGGTGGCGGTGCGCACCATGCGTGGCCGCGTGGACGGCATGATCATTCTTTCCGAATTCGTCGATGGCCCGTTCCTTGACCGGAACCTGCCCTCGGACCTGCCGGCCGTGCTGCTGGACAGCCCGGTCGACCATGCGCGTTATCCGTCGATCAACATCGACAACATCGCCGGCGCCCAGGCGATGGTGAAGCATCTGCTCGATGCCGGCCACGAATCGGTGGCCTTCATCACTGGCCCGGCCGGCAACTACGACGCGCAAGAGCGCGAGAAAGGCTATCGCGCGGCGATGGCCAGGCACGCGCCCAAGGCCACGCTCAACATCATTGCCGGCGACTTCACCGAGGAATCGGGTTATCGGGCCGGCCAGGAAATACTGGCGCAGGCGACGCGTCCGCGTGCCGTGTTCGCTGCCAACGATATGACGGCGGTGGGGTGCCTGATGGCATTCAAAGAGGCTGGCGTGAAAGTCCCCGAGGACATCGCGTTGGCCGGTTTCGACGACATCCTGATCGCACGGTACGTTTCGCCTTCGCTCAGCACCGTGGGCGTCAGCATTGCAGATTTGGGCAAGAGCGCACTGCTCCTGCTCACCGAGCTCATGGAAGGCAAGGGGCACACCGGCTCCAACAGCCGCACTTTGCGTTGCGACGTCGTCGTGCGCGATTCGTGCGGAGCTCATCAGACCAACGTAGCAACGAAACAGCCTCCGGCGCTCGTCTGAGCGGCGGCCTTTTGTGGGAGGGGAGACACCTTATGAATATTCAACGCCAAAAAAGTAAACGTTTACTAGCTACCGCCATTGCCCTCGCGATGGCTTCTTCCGCGCCGGCCATCTCGTGGGCGCAGAGCTCGGATGCGAACATTCGTGGCCAGGCTCCCGCCGATGTCGACGTGGTGGCCAAGAACACCGCCACGGGCGCTACCCGCCGCACGCATTCGGACAAGGACGGCAGCTTCGCGCTGGTCGGTCTGCCGCCGGGCACCTATCAGGTGGATGCCGGTCCGGGCACCGCGCGCACGGTGACGGTGACGGTGGCTTCCACCTTCACCCTGAACCTCACGGCGCAGCAGGCCGCTGCAGCGACTCCGGCCGAAGCCAATGCGCAGAACCTGGGTGGCGTGACGGTGTCGGCCACCACGCTGGAGGAAGTGAAGACCTCCGAAGTGGGCCAGCTGGTGTCCCTGCGCCAAATCGAAACCACGCCGGCTGCGTCGCGCAACTTCCTCGAATTCGCCGACACCGTGCCGGGCATGGTGTTCACGCGCGACGCCAACGGCAACACCAGCCTTCGTTCGGGCGCGCAGGCCAGCTCCAACATCAACGTCTATATCGACGGCGTGGGCCAGAAGAACTACGTGCTGCCCGGCGGCGTCACCGGCCAGAACAACAGCCAGGGCAATCCGTTCCCGCAGCTGGCGGTGGCCGAGTACAAGGTCATCACGTCCAACTACAAGGCCGAGTACGACCAGCTCTCCAGCGCTGCGGTGACGGCCGAAACCAAGTCGGGCACCAATGAGTTCCACGGCGACGTGTTCGGCAGCTTCACCAACACGGCCATGCGCGCAGAGACGCCTTCTGAGCAGGCGAACAACAAGAAAGTCGATTCCAAAGAGAAGGATTACGGCTTCGACATCGGCGGCCCCATCCTCAAGGATCAGGCGCATTTCTACCTTGCCTATGAAGGCAAGGAATTCAACAGCCCCATCACCGTGGTACCCACGGGCAACTCCGCCCTGTGGGCAAACCTGCCGGCGAGCGCGCAGGCCGGCATCGGCCCGGCCAACCTGCCGTTCAAGGAGAACAACTGGTTCGGCAAGGTGGACTGGGAGCCGACCGACCGCGACCGCATCGAAGTGAGCGGCAAGTACCGTGACGAAACCGCCATCAGCGGTATCGGCGGCAACAGCACGGCCAATGCCTCGCTCAATACGCGCAACACCGACAAGCGCTTCGACCTGCGTTGGGATCACAGCACCGACAGCTGGTTCAACCGCCTGCAGGCCACGTACGAAGACGCCCAGTACAACCCCACGCCCATCACCACGGGCTACGGCGCGTCGTACACCGACGCCAGCGACCAGAACTCCACGCTGCTCGTGGACGGCTCCTCGCCGCTGTCGTATCAGAACAAGGGCCAGAAGGGCCCGGCCATCTCCGACGATTTCACCCTCAACGACATCCAGTGGCATGGCGACCACGTGATCAAGATGGGCGTGAAGTTCAAGTCGGTGAAGCTGACCGCGCAGGACGCGGGCGACACCAACGCGCTGTACACCTATGCGGTGGGTCCAAACGGCACCGAGTCGATTCCGTACAAGGTGCAGTTCGGCAACCCGACGCCGGGCCAGAGCCCGGTGGCGACCAGCCGTGACCAGCAGTTCGGCACGTACATCCAGGATGACTGGCAGGTCGACGACCACTGGACGTTCAACCTGGGCGTGCGCTGGGATTATGAGAAGACGCCTTCGTACCTCGACTACCAGACGCCGGCTGGCGTGGTGTCCGCGCTCAATTCGCAGGATCCGAACGGACCGGCGGGCCAGACCTATGCGCAGTCGCTCGCCCTGGGCGGCGTGAACATCAACGACTACATCAGCAACGGCAACAACCGCAAGGCGAAGAAGAACGAAATCCAGCCGCGCCTGGGCTTCTCCAACGATCTGTTCGGCGACGAAGAGCATGTGATCTTCGGCGGCTGGGGCCGCTCGTACGATCGCAACCTGTACGAATCGCTGCAGGTCGAAGAGACCAAGTCGGTGCTGTCGCAGCCCACGCTGTTCTTCAACACGCCATCGCAGCCGTGCACGCCCAGCGCCACCTGCCTGGCATGGAACCCGGCCTACCTGAGCATTCCTGCCCTGCAAGCGCTCGTTGCCAACAGCAACGCGGGCAAGGAAGTTGACATGATCAACAACAACCTCAAGGCGCCGTATTCCGATCAGCTGAGCATCGGCATGCGCAACAAGATCGGCGAGTGGAACACCAGCGTCGCCTTCGTGAACATCAAGAGCCACGACGGCATCGTCTATACGCTGGGCAACCGTCGTCCGGACGGCACCTTCTGGGGTGGCGGCAGCCAGCCGTGGAGCTTCGGCATCCCGGGTTACGGCACGCTGATCATCGGCAACAACGGCCTGCAGACCAAGACCAACCAGTTCCTGATCTCTGCCGAAAAGCCCTATACGGTGGATTCGCACTGGAGCGCTTCGTTCGCGTACACCTACACGAACGCCGTGCAGAACAACGACAACAACGACCCGACCGACCAGTACGCGTTTGACTACGAGAAGATCGGCAACTATCCGTACTCGGCGGCTCCGGGCGTCGCCAAGCATCGCCTGGTGGCGACCGGCTCGCTCGACGGCCCGTGGGGCTTCGTGTTCGGCAGCAAGCTGACGCTGGCCACCCCGGTACCCGATCTGGGCCTGTCCTGCTATGGCGCACCCGCGCCAGGCTACGACAGCGGCTTCACCAACGGCGGCGGCTGCCTGAACTTTGCGGTCCGTCCGCCGGGCGAAGGCAAGTTCCTGATCGGTGGCAAGGTGTTCGGTTACCGCGACATCGACTTCCAGGCGACCAAGAACTTCAAGGTCTACGGAAACCTCAACGCCTATGTGCGCATCGACCTGCTCAATGCGTTCAACTGGAACAACTACGTCAACTACATCGAGACCATCGGCAACAATGGTGTGCTCAACAAGCGTCAGGTGATCTACAACCCCACGGGCGATATCACGGGTTACCCGCGTACGCTCAAGGTCACTGCAGGTATCAACTTCTAAGTGGCACCCCCCATGGCCGTCATGATGACGGCACTTCGAGGCCCGCATATTGCGGGCCTCTCTTTAAAGAGCAGCCGATCATGATCAAGCCTCTCCTTCGCGCCGTCCTGGTCGGCGCTCTCACGCTCGCCATCGGCACTGCCTGGGCGGCCCCTGCGTCGGATGCCGCCGCCGGGCTCAAGTACAACGCGCTTCCCAAAGACCAGCGCGCCGCCATCGATGAACTGGAACAGCGCACGTTCCAGTGGTTCTGGGACAGCGCCGATCCGAAGACGGGATTGATTCCCGATCATTGGCCGGGCGAGTCGTTCGCCAGCATCGCCTCGGTGGGTTTCGGCCTGACCGCCTATGGCGTGGGTGCGGAGCGCGGCTATGTAACGCGCGAGCAAGCGGCGGATCGCACGCTGGCCACGCTGCGCTTCTTCAACGACGCGACGCAGAACGACAGCGAAGACGACGCCAGCGGCTATCACGGCTTCTTCTACCACTTCCTCGACATGAAGACCGGCAAGCGCTATGGGCGCGGCGTCGAGCTGTCGAGCGTGGACACCACGCTGCTGCTCGGCGGCGTGCTGTTCGCGCAAACGTATTTCGATCGCCATTCCGCCAAGGAAAAGCAGATCCGCGAGCTGGCGGACGCCATCTACAAGCGCGTCGAGTGGACCTGGATGCAGCCCAAGGCGCCGTTGATCAGCATGGGCTGGACGCCGGGCGGCAAGTTCATCCCGGCCAACTGGAAGGGTTACGACGAAGGCATGATGGTGTACGTGCTGGCGATGGGATCGCCCACGCATCCGGTAAGCGATGACGCGTGGCAGGCCTGGGCCAAGAGCTATCCCAAGCAGTGGGGGGAATTCCAGGGGCGCACCTTCCTCAACTTCGCGCCGCTGTTCGGCCATCAGTTCAGCCACAGCTGGATCGACTTCCGTGGCATCCAGGATGCCTGGAGCCGGGATCACAACACCGACTACTTCCAGAACAGCCGCGAGGCGACCTACGCGCAGCGCTCCTATGCGATCGCCAATCCCAATCATTGGGAAGACTACGGCGAGAACATCTGGGGCCTCACCGCGTGCAACGGCCCGGGCGACGCGGTGGTGAAACGCGACGACGGCAGCACGCGCGCGTTCTACGGCTATACGGCACGTGGCGCCGGGCTCGACTACATTTCCGATGACGGCACCATCGCGCCCACCGCCGCCATCGGCTCCATCGCGTTTGCCCCGGAAATCGTGGTGCCGGCGCTATTGGAGATGAAGAAGCGCTACGGTGACGCGGTGTATGGCAAGTACGGTTTCGTGGATGCCTTCAACCCCAGTTACGATACGGGCGCCAGGCCGAGTGAAGGCCGCGTCGTGCCCAACATGGGTTGGGCGGACGACAAGCAGATCGGCATCGACCAGGGTCCCATCGTGTTGATGATTGAAAACTGGCGCAGCGGTTTTGTATGGAACGTGATGCGCAAGAATCCGTATGTCCGCAAGGGTCTGGAGCGCGCCGGCTTCACCGGCGGCTGGCTGGAGTCCAAGCAGCGATGAGCGATGCCTGAGCTGTCTCGCCGCATCAACGCAACGACGGGCCGGGTGGCATGCCGCCTGCTGTCCGTCGCTGCGCTGCTGCTGGCGGGCTGCTCGTCCTCGCAGGACGCGCACACGCTCACCTTCTGGACCATCGGCCGCGAAGGCGAGGCGGTGGTGAAGTTGCTGCCGGAGTTCGAGCGTGAGCATCCTGGCATTCACGTGAAGGTGCAGCAGCTGCCGCTCAGCGCGGCACATCAGAAGCTGCTCACCGCGTTTGCCGGCGGATCCACGCCGGACCTCAGCCAGCTCGGCAATACCTGGCTGCCGGAGTTCGTCGCGTTGCAGGCGCTGGCGCCATTGCAGCAACGCGTGGCGACATCGACGGTGGTAAAGCCCGACGATTACTTCGACCACATCTGGTCGACCAACCTGATCGACGGCGCGCTCTACGGCGTGCCTTGGTATGTCGACACGCGCCTGTTGTTCTACCGCCGCGATCTGTTGAAGGCCGCCGGCTTCGATGCACCGCCGCGCAACTGGGCCGAGTGGCGACAAATGCTCGCCGCGCTCAGCCAGCCGGGCAAGGGGACCTACGGCATTCTTCTGCCCACCAACGAATACGAGCAGCTGATGTCGCTGGCGCTGGAGCAGCCCGAATCGATGCTGCGTGACGGTGGACGCTACGGCAATTTCCGCAGCGACGGCTTCAAGCGTGCGCTGGCGTTTTATGTGGACACGTTCCGCTTGCAGCAGGCGCCGGCGATCACCGCGGTGGAAGCGGGCAACCCCTGGGAAGAATTCGGGCGCGGCGTCTACGCGTTCTATTTCTCCGGTCCATGGAACATCGGCGAGTTCCGCCAGCGTCTTCCCGCCGACCGCGAGAACGAATGGGCTACCGCTCCCTTGCCCGGGCCCGACGGTGCCGGCACAGGTGCGGCAGGCGGTTCCAGCCTGGTGATCTTCCGCCGATCGGCGCACAAGGATGAGGCGTGGGCGTTGATCGAATACCTGTCGCGCCCCGACGTGCAGCAGCGCTTCTACGATCTGCTCGGCGACATGCCGGCCCGGCGCAGCGCCTGGGACGGCGGCAGTCTGCGTACCGATCCCAAGGTGCAGGCGTTCCGCGAGCAGCTCGAACACGTGAAGGCGACCCCGCCCGTGCCGGAATGGGAGCAGATCGCCAACGAGATGCAGCTGGTGGCCGCGCAGGCGGTGGCGGGCGAGTTGACCATCGATCAGGCCGCTGCCGAAATCGACCGCCGCGCCGATCGCATCCTCGAAAAACGGCGCTGGATACTCGACCACGCCCGCGTTTCCGAGGCCTCGCCATGAATGGGCAGCGCGCCGCCTCGTGGTTTCTCGCGCCGGCACTGCTGGTGCTCGGCGTGTTCTTCCTGCTGCCCGTAGTGGCGGCGCTGGGACTGAGTCTCACCGACTACGATCTCTACGCCCTGGCGGATATCCGCCACCTGCGCTTCGTCGCGCTCAACAATTACTGGGATCTGCTGCACCAGCCGAAGTTCTGGTCGGCACTGGGGCATACGCTGTATTTCGTGGTCGTCGGCGTGCCCTTGTCGATCATGGTCTCGCTCGGCGCCGCGCTCCTGCTCAACTCGCCGCTGGTGCGCTTCAAGACCTTGTTCCGCACCGCGCTGTTCGCGCCGGTCGTCACCACGGTCGTCGCGGTGGCGGTGGTGTGGCGCTACATCTTCAACACCAAGTACGGCTTGTTGAACTACGCGCTGGGTCTGGCCGGGATACACCCGGTGGACTGGCTGGGCGATCCGCACTGGGCGATGCCGTCGATCATCGTGTTCGCCGTGTGGAAAAACTTCGGCTACAACATGATCATTTTCCTCGCCGGTCTGCAGGCGATCCCGCGAGACCTCTACGAGGCGGCGCGCATCGACGGCGCTTCGATGGTGCAGCAGTTCCGGCATATCACCTTGCCCATGCTCGCGCCCACCCTGCTGATGGTGGGCATCCTCACCGTGTCGGGCTATTTCCAGCTGTTCGCCGAGCCTTATGTAATGACCGAAGGCGGCCCGCTGCAAAGCACCACCAGCGTGCTGTACCTGATGTACAACGAAGGCTTCAAATGGTGGAACTTCGGCACCGCTTCGGCCGTGGCCTTCCTGCTGTTCGTGATCATGTTCGTCGTCACCGCGCTGATGTTGCGCGTGGGCCGGCGCGGAGAGCCGGCATGAATCCGCGCTTCGCCCGAGCCGTCATCTACGGCTTGCTGATCGGCGGCACGCTGGTGGCGGTGTTTCCGCTGCTGTGGATGTTCTCGGTGTCGTTCATGCGCCCGGGCGAGGCCAGCAACCTGCCGCCGCCGCTGTGGCCCGCGCATGCCAGCTGGCACAACTACGAAGTGCTGTTCCTGCGCGCAGGCGTGGGGCGCTACCTGTTCAACAGCCTGGCGATATCGACGGCGATCACCGCCTTGTCACTCGCCTTCAACGTGATGGCCGGTTATGCCTTTGCCAAACTGCGTTTCGCCGGACGCGAACGCCTGTTCCAGGTGCTGCTGGGCATGCTGGTGATTCCGGCCCAGGTGGCGATGCTGCCCTTGTTCCTGATGCTGAAATACATGGGTATGGTGAACAGCTACGGCGCGGTAATCGTGCCGGCGATGGCCACCGCCTTCGGCATTTTCCTGGTGCGCCAGTACGCACGAGGCATTCCCGATGAGCTATTGGAAGCAGCGCGCATCGACGGGGCGGGCGAGTGGCGCATCTTCGGCCAGATCGTGCTGCCGCTGCTCAAGCCGATCATGGTGACGCTGGCCATCTTCACCTTTCTCACCGCATGGAACGATTTCATGTGGCCGCTGATCGCGCTGACCGGACAGGAGCATTACACGCTGCCGTTGGGATTGGCCTCGCTCTCGCGCGAGCACGCGCAAGACAGCGAGCTGATGATGGCCGGGTCGGTGGTGACCGTGATACCGGTGCTTGCCTTGTTCCTTGCGATGCAGCGCTACTACATCGAAGGACTGTTACTGGGCAGCGTGAAGGGGTGATGGTCCACTCAGGCGATACGTGCGCCGGCGAGGGGGTCGAACACATGCAGACGATCAAGCGCCAGCTCGAAATGCATCACGCTGCCGACTTCGGGCAGCGCGCCGGGCGGTACGCGCGAAACCAGCGACTGCTCGCCGCGACGCAGGTTGAGGAAGATCTCGTTGCCGACCGGCTCGGTCACTTCCAGCACGGCGCTCAGCGTTGCGCTCGCTTCACCCGCAGGACGCAGATCTTCGGGACGCACGCCGATCACCACTTCGCGATCGATCCACGGCAGCAGCTCGGGCGTCTGCGCGTCGAGCGCGCCCAATCGCACGCTGCCTTGCGGCGTGTCGAGCTGCCAGCCGTTGCCGTGGCGCAGCGGACCGCGCAGCAGATTCATCGCTGGCGAACCAAGAAAACCGGCCACGAACAGGTTCGCGGGCTTTTCATACAGCCCCATCGGTGTGTCGATCTGCTGGATCTGCCCGCCGTTGAGCACCACGATGCGCTGGCCCAGCGTCATCGCTTCAACCTGGTCGTGGGTGACATAAATCATGGTGGCGCCGAGCTGGCGATGCAGGCGCGCGATTTCCACGCGCATCGACAGGCGCAGCTTGGCGTCCAGGTTGGACAGCGGCTCGTCCAGCAGAAACACCTTCGGTTCGCGCACCAGGGCGCGGCCCAGCGCCACGCGCTGGCGTTGGCCGCCGGACAACGCCGCCGGCAGCGACGTCAGGCGATGCTCGATTTCCAGCTGTTTGGCAGCCTGCGTGACGCGCTGGTCGATCTCCGCCTTGGTCTTGCCGCGCAGGCGCAGGCCAAAGGCGAGGTTCTCCGCCACCGTCATGTGCGGATACAGCGCGTAGTTCTGAAACACCATGGCGATGTCGCGATCTTTCGGCGAGACCTCGTTCACCACGCGCCCGCCAATGCTCAGCGTGCCGGAGGAAATCGACTCCAGGCCCGCGATCATGCGCAGCAGCGTGGTCTTGCCGCAGCCCGACGGGCCCACCAGGACAAGCAGTTCGCCATCGGCGATATCGAAGCTTGCTTCGGCCACACCGATATGGCCGTTGGAGTAGACCTTGCTGATGCGATCCAGATTCACCGTTGCCATCGACGCCTGACGCTCCTTCTTTCCGGCGGCTGCATGGCTCACCGTATACGAATGTGGATGCAACCGGTGCACATCTCGGCCGCGCTCCGCTATTCTCAGTATGTAATCGTTTACATCAAGCCGCACTGCGGCATAGGGGATTCTTTCCAATGACCCAGAGCTATCGCTTTCCCCCAGGCTTCCATTGGGGCGCCGCGACCTCGGCCTATCAGATCGAAGGCTCACCCCTGGCCGACGGCGCGGGTCCGAGCATCTGGGAACGTTTCGCGCATACGCCCGGCATGATGGCCAATGGCGACACCGGCGACATCGCCTGCGATCACTACCACCGCTACAAGGATGACGTGCAGCTGATGCGCGCGCTCGGCCTGCAAGGTTACCGGTTCAGCATTGCGTGGGCGCGCGTCTTGCCCGAAGGCACCGGTCGCATCAATCAGAAGGGTTTGGACTTCTATTCGCGCCTGGTCGATGAGTTGCTGGAAAACGGCATCGAGCCCAACGCCACGTTGTTCCACTGGGATTTGCCCGCGGCGCTGGACGACCGTGGCGGCTGGCTCAATCGTGATATCGCCCACTGGTTCGCCGAGTACGCCAGCGTGATGTACAAGGCGCTGGACGGCCGCGTGAAGCGCTGGACCACGCTCAACGAGCCCTGGGTCGTCACCGATGGCGGTTACCTGCATGGCGCGCTGGCGCCGGGACATCGCAGCAAGTACGAGGCGCCGATTGCCGCGCACAATCTCATGCGCGCCAGCGGTGCGGGCATCCAGGCATATCGTGCGGAAGGCAAGCACGAGATCGGCGTGGTGTTCAATATCGAGCCGAAATATCCCGCCTCCAACAGCCCGGAAGACATCGCCGCCACACGCCGCGCGCATGCCTATATGAACGAGCAGTTCGCCGATCCCGCGCTGCTGGGCAGCTATCCGCCGGAGCTCAAGGAAATCTTTGGGCCTGCCTGGCCGGATTTCCCGGAAGACGACTTCAAGCTCACCAAGCAGAAGGTCGATTTTGTCGGCCTCAACTACTACACGCGTGCGGTGGTGAAGAACGATCCGAACGCCTATCCGTTGAAAGCCGTGCCGGTGAAACAGCCCAACACGACGTATACGGAGACAGGGTGGGAAGTGCATGCACAGGGCTTCACGGACATGTTCACGTGGTTCAAGGATCGCTACGGCGATATCCCCATCTACGTCACCGAGAACGGTTCGGCTTTCTATGACGCGCCCGTGGCCGAGGGCGATATCGTGCAAGACCCGCTGCGCAGCAGCTACCTGCGCGAGCACCTCAAGGCGATGCACCATGCCATCGAGCAAGGCGTGAACGTCAAGGGCTATTACGCGTGGTCGTTGCTGGACAACCTCGAATGGTCGCTGGGTTTTGCCAAGCGCTTCGGTCTCTACCATGTGGATTTCGCCACGCAGAAACGCACGCCGAAGGCGACGGCGAAGCTTTATGCGAGCGTGATTGAAACCCATGGCGCGGTGCTGGATACCTGACAACAGGCTGCTTACTGTGGGAGCGCACCCTGTGCGCGACAGCCTGATGACGGAGCGGCGACGACAGGCCGCGTGCGCAGATCTCGTGTAGGAGCGCACTTGTGCGCGACCACCTCACGGAGCGGTGACGACATCGCGCCGCGGTCGCGCACAGGGTGCGCTCCCACAGGGATAGGCATGGCCCTTATTTAGCCGGCCGCCGCCCGAGCGCTTTCCACCCGCCCATCCAGCCACGACTTCAACGCATCGTCGCTGGCCGCCATCGGCTCCGCATACGCCGGACGCTGCAACATCGCCGCCAAAGCCGGCGGCACGTCCAGCTGACGGCCGATCAACGGCTCGACCACGCTGTCGAACTTGGCCGGATGCGCCGTGGCGACGACCGCCCAAGGCAGCCCCGTCGAACCCATGCCATCGAGCACATGCATCGCTGTGGCCGTATGCGGACAGAACACCTCGTCATGGTCGCATGCGTGCCGCACGATGGTTTCGCGGATCGCGTCGTCGTCGACGCTGCTCGCATGCAGCTGCAGGCGCAGCTCATGGTCGTGCGGATAGGTCCAGCGCAGCCGCTCGAAATTGCTGGGTGCGCCTACATCCATCGCATTGGCCAGAGTGGCGACGGCCGGACGTGGCGAGTAGGGCGAGCCGTCGAAGTAATCGCTGAGCGTGGCGTTGGCATTGCAGGCGAGGTGGATTTCTCCGACCGGCAATCCCATGTCGCGCACCCACACGCAGGCCAGCGCGTTGCCGAGGTTGCCGGTGGGTACGATGAAGTTGAGCGGTGCGCGGTGCCGATGCCACCAGCTCAGCGAGGCCTGCGCGTAGTAGCTCATCTGTGGCAGCAGGCGGCCGAGGCTGATGCTGTTGGCCGAGGACATCGGCACACGCTGCTGCAGCGAGCCGTCGTTGAGCGCGGCCTTCACCATGCGTTGGCAATCGTCGAACGTGCCGTCCACGCGCAGTGCCTGCACGTTGTCGCCGAAGCAGCCGAGCTGGTGCGCCTGGCGTGGCGACACGCGGCCATCCGGATAGAGGATCACCACACGCACACCGGGTTGACGATGGAACGCGGCGGCCACCGCAGCGCCGGTGTCGCCGGAAGTTGCCACAAGAATCGTCAGCGGCGACTGCGCATCACCTCGCAGACGTCGGAAACAGGCGGCCAGAAAGCGCGCGCCCACGTCCTTGAATGCGGCGCTCGGTCCATGGAAAAGTTCCAGCACCGAGGCATCGTCGCGATACGCCAGCGGTCGCAGCGGCGTATCGAAGTCGAGCGCTTCACGGCAGATCGCCGGAAGTTCATGGGCAAGTGAGGAGCCGCGAAAAAACGGATCCAGCAGCGTGGCAGCGGTCTGCGCCAGCGTCTGGCTCGCATCGAATTCGCTCGCATCCCGTTGCGGCAAGGCCTCGGGTACATACAGCCCGCCATCGGGGGCCAGGCCCGCGGCGATGACTTCCTCGATGCGCGCCGCGTGTTTCGCGCTGCGCGTACTGCGGTAATGCAACGGCTCGCTCATGCGGCCTCGTCCTCGTCGACCAGCGTGGCGGCCGGTCCGTTGATGGGTGACACCAGCACGTCGCTGGCGAGGCCTTCGTCGGCAAACGCCGCCGACATGGCCACCGCAGCGCGCTCGGCGTCCTCGCGTCGCTCATACCAGCCAAATACGCTGGGACCGGCGCCGGAAATACTTGCGCCGAGCGCGTGGTGATCCAGGGCAGCCTGTTTCACGCGCGCGAAGCCTGGGACCAGCGGCGCGCGCCTTGGTTCCACCAACACGTCCTTGAGGCCTTCGCGCACCAGCTCCGCGTCGCCACGATGAAGGCCGGTAAGCACCAGGGCGAGGTTGGCCTGTTGCGCCACCACGTCGTGCAGCGAGAAGCCATCGGCGAGCACGGCGCGCGCCTTGCGGGTTTCCAGCACGGCGTGCGGATGGACCAGCGCGCAGTACCAGTTTTCGGGCACCGGCAAACGCAGCAATCGATCGCGCGTGGCCAGCACCAGGCCGCCGAGGAGCATCGGCCCCAGGTTGTCGCCGTGGCGGCTGCCGCTGGCCACGGCCTCGCCGTCGAGCGCGAAGCCATAGAGCGCTTCGCGCGGCAGCGGGCGTTCGAGCAAGGCGTTGGCGGCCACCAGCGCGGCCACGCACGAGGCAGCCGAGCCACCCATGCCCGAACCCAGCGCGATGCCTTTGTGCAACTCCACTTCAAAACCATGGCGCAGGCCAAGCGCGCGGCGCAGCGACAGCAGCGCCGCACCCGCCGTATTGCTGCTCGCCTCCAGCGGCAGATCGGTCACGCGCCCGTGGATGGCGGCGATGCGCACGGTGGGCTCGTCGATGCGACGCACGATGGCGCGGTCGCCGGCGCCGGCCACGCTATGGCCAAGAATGTCGAAGCCGACCGCGACGTTGCCGACGCTGGCATAGGCCATGGCTTGTGCGCTCAACGCGCGCTGGGGAATGGGCATGGGATCGATCAGTTGTGCATTCATCACCGCGCCTCCAGCGTTTCGGCAATACGCAGGAGATCGGCGAATACGCCTGCCGCCGTCACTTCCGGCCCGGCGCCAGGACCCTGCACCAGCATCGGGTTGTCGCGATAGCGGTGCGTGGTGAACTGTACGATGTTGTCGGTGAGCCGCGTATGGGCGAACGGATGCGAGGCCGGCAACAGCGCCAGCCGCACGCTGGCATGGCCTTTGGCGTCGAGGCTGGCGACATGGCGCAGCACGCAGCCCTGGGCCTGGGCATGCGCCACCTGCTGCGCCATCGGCGCGTCGAGCAGATGCAGCTGGTCCATCACTTCATCGGCCGCCACCTCGGCCAGCTCGCGCGGCACCAGGCTCTGCACGTCCACATCTTCCAGCGAGAGCGACCAACCCGCCTCGCGCGCAAGAATCACCAGTTTGCGCGCCACGTCCAGCCCGGAAAGATCATCGCGCGGATCGGGCTCGGTATAGCCCAGGGCGTGGGCTTCGCGCACGAGCTCCGAAAACGGGCGGCTGCCGTCGTAGCGATGGCAAAGCCATGCGAGCGTGCCGGAGAACATGCCTTCCACCGCGAGCAATTCGTCGCCGGTGTCGAGCAGGTCGCGCAGCGTCTGCACCACCGGCAGGCCGGCGCACACGGTCGCTTCGTAACGGAAGCGGGCACCGCTGAAGGAAGCGGCGCGGATCGCCTGCAGTCGCGCCAGCGGGCCGCTGCTGGCCAGCTTGTTCGGCGTCACCACGTGCAAGCCGGCAGCGAGCCACTCGGCATAGTGCGATGCCACCGCTTCGCTGGCGCTGCAATCGATTACCAGCGCATGGCGGCCATCGTCGCCACGCAGATGCGCGGCGAATTCGTCGAGGTTGCTCGGACGCCAGGTTTGCGCGCTGCCGTGACGACCGTTGAGCTCAGGATCGTCCGCATCCAGCCACATGCGGCGGCTGGCAGCCACGGCGCATAAGCGCAGCTCCAATCCGGCACGCGCAAGCCGCGGCTGGGCGGTTCGCAGCTGCTCGAGCAAGGCGCTGCCGACGCGGCCGGGACCGACCAGGCCCACGGCGAGGACGCGCTGGCGCGCGGTGGTCGTCGGCAGCGCCATGGCATGTGGCGGTAACGACGGTTGTTCGAGCGAAGGTGCTGCGACAGCGTTCACGATGGCCTCTCCTTGTGGATGGCCCGTGCTCGCAGAGGGAGTCGGAGTGTGCGCCGGCCCGCCTCATCGAGGGCGGGGCCGTTTGCGTCAGAAACTTATTCGCGCACGCAGCTCCACCCCGACCTGGTGGTAATAGTGGTCGTGGTGGTGGTGGTGGCGTGGGTCATGGCGCCGGCGGACAGCGACGCGCACCCAGTGTGGACCGGGTGCTGGAACTTGCGTGCTGGCGCAATAGATGGCGACATGGCTCGACCTTAGGCCCGATGCTGCACTGCAGTCAACAGATTCGTTTGAAACTTTCGGGGTGGCCAGAGCGAGTCGTCGAGGCGGCGTTACAAGGTGTTGCAGCGGTGTAGCAGTTCGATGCCGCCGTTGCGCGAACCGCTCTTGTGTAGGAGCGCACTTGTGCGCGACCTCACCTGCGAAGCGGCGCCGCTGTCGCGTCGCGGTCGCCCACAAGTGGGCTCCTACAAGGGTGCGTCAAGCGGGAGGCTTCTTGTGGGAGCGCACCCTGTGCGCGACTACCCTACGGAGCGATGACGACGTGGCGCGGCGGTCGCCCACAGGGTGGCCTCCCACAAACGCTCAGTCCCGCCCTGCCACGTGGTGGGAAAGCCCCAACCCCAGCCGTCACGTTTTGCGGGAAACCAGTACGTCTTGTCGCCTTGCAAGGCTTTGCCTCCGAGCATGCCCTGGGTGAACGCGCGGCGCAGTCTACGCCGCCGCGCGTTCACCGCCAGTGCCCGGTTTAATGCGACAGGTCGATCGCGTACACCGCCGTGCCGTCGCCGTTGTCCTTGAGCTGGCGGATGTTCTTCAGCCCCGCTTCGCGCGCCACATCCTGCTTGTTCGAGGCGGCCTTGAACACCACCTCACCGTGCGTCTTCACCGGCACGAAATGCCACGAAGTAACGGGCAGATCCTTGGCGGTCAGGGTCTGCTTGCGCTGCAGCCACTTGGCCAGGATTTCGCGGGCGCCGTCCGGCGCGGCCAGCACGATGTTGTTGCCGACCAGGCCGGGGAAGTTGCCGCCGCCGCTGGCGCGGTAGTTGTTGGTGGCCACGACGAATTGCTGGTCGGGCTTCACCGGCTTGCCCTTGTAGCTGAGCTTGACGATGCGTTCGCCGGCCGGCTTGGTGACATCAATCTGATAGCTCAGCTCGCCCTGGATCTGGTCGAAGTTGTAGCCGGGCAGGCGGTCGCTGATGAGTTCCTGCTCGCCGTCCTTGCTGGGGTCGATGCGGTTGAAGCGCTCGGCTGCTTTTTCCAGCCAGGCCTTGAGCCCGGAACCGTCGACTTTCACGGCTGAGAGCGTGTTCGGATAGAAATACAGATCTGCGGCGCTACGCAGGGTGAGCGGTCCCACGGCGATGTCGGTGTAGTCATCCGGGCCGCCGAAGCCGGTGCGGAAGGCCGCGGCGGCGGAGAGCACCGGCAGCTTGGCCAGTTCCGGATGCGTCTTGGGCAATTCGCTTTGCACGTAATCGCGCATGGCGGCGTTGATCGGCGCGAGCGCCGTCATATTGCCCTCGTCGGCGAAGTAGCTGCTCAGATGCACGCGCGTCTCGCCGATCGGCGTATTGACGTATTGCACGGCCGCTTCATGCGCCTGCTTCACCAGCGGTGCGATGGCCGGGTCGGCCGGGACGCAGTCGTTCTTCTTGGGGCAGATAGGACGCACTTCGCTGTGCGTCTGGCTGTCGTCGATCACCCAGTGGCCGTCCTTGCGCTGCAAGGCCAGGTCGATCACGCCCAGGTCCTTGCCGAAGAAGCCGCCCATCACGGCCGGCTTGCCGCGCACGAAGCCGCGTTCGGCATCCACGTCCTTCATGCCCTTGTAGTGCGGGCCCGGGAATTCGGTATGCGAATGGCCCATCAGCAGCACGTCGATGCCGGGCACGCCGGCCAGGTACCAGCCGCCGTTCTCCATGTCGGAGGTATACGGCGCGGTGTTGAGGCCGCCGTGCAGCACGGCGACCACGATGTCCGGATGCTGCGCTTCCAGTTCCGGCAGGTATTTCTGCGCCGCCTCGACCACGCCGGTGACCGTCACCTTGCCGGCCAGATTCTGCTTGTCCCAGTCCAGGATCGGCGGCGGGGTGAAGCCGATGATGCCGACCTTGAGCGGCACTTTCCGCGTGCTGCCATCGGGGCCGGTGACGGTGATGTCCTTCTGCACCACGGTCCAGGGCTTGAAGATGGGCGCGCCGTCGCGGCTGCTGAACACGTTGGACAGCACCAGCGGAAAATGCGGGCCGGCGCAGCGGTTGGCGTGGCCGCCTTCCACGTTCATCGGGGTGCCGGTGACCTGCGAAAGAAAGCCCAGGCCGTAGTTGAACTCATGGTTGCCGGCGGTGCCGCCGTCGTAGCCCATGGCATCCATGGCGCGGTAAATCCCCAGCTCCTCATCGCAGCCCACCGGCTTCACCAGCGACTGGTAGTCGGCCAGCACGCTGCCCTGGATGGTGTCGCCGCTGTCGAACAGGAAGCTGTTGGGGTACTGCGCGCGGGCCCGGCGGATCAGGGTGGCCACCCGCTCGTAGCCCACCGTGTCGTCCTCGCGCTGCTTGTAATAGTCGTAGCTGAGCACGTTGGAGTGGACGTCAGTGGTTTCCAGGATGGCTACCTGGGCGCGGCTGCCGTCGGGCAGGGCGGCGGAATGGCTGGTGGTCTGGCTGGCGCAGCCCGCCAGCACGGCGGCGGCGAGGGCGGCGAGGGGAAGAAGGCGGTGGGTCATCGGCCGGTCCATGGGGTGGGCAACGGGGGCAAAGCGGGAAACCTAGCAGATCGGCATGTCGTCTTGCCGGCGCAACGGCTGCTGAACCGCATAGGGGCGCCGTTTGGCCGTTGCCGGCCATTGTGCATGTGACAGTTGCAAGTCCGTAGAATTGCGCTCGAATGACACCGGGGCCAAACAGGGGGCCTTATCCATATGCCGCAACGAACACTGGGCTTTCTGAGAAAAACCGGACCTTGGCTGGTCGCGGCAGGATTTTTCCTGTTCTGCGTCAGCATGACCGCGTTGCGCGAGCCCGCCTTGTTGCAGCAGGCCTTCGTGATTGCGCTGATGGTGTGCGCGTTCGGCGTGCTGCTGTCGGCGTTTGCGCGCCCCGCCACGGCCCTGGTGGTAAGCGGCGGCTTGTTCCTCGGCCTGAACTTCCTGTCCGTGATGAAGCTGCGCTATCTGGACTCGCCGCTGATGCCGGCGGACTTCGTCTATTACGCGCGCAGCAGCCTGCTCGAAACGCTGGGCCATTACCCGCACCTGTGGATGCTGTCCCTGGTGGTGTGCGTGGTGACGCCGCTGGTGCTGTGGGCGGTGTGGCATTTCGATCGTCGCCTGGTGGCGCATCTCAGCCGCCGTCGTGCATGGAGCATGCGCCTCAGCGGCATGGCGCTATGGGCCCTGGCGTTCTGGGTGTGCCTGCTGCCCAACGGCCCGTTCGCCGAGGTGCATGCGAGGAACGTGTGGGAGAAACTCTCCGACGACGCGCAGATCACCAATTTCTTCGTCAACTTCAGCGACTCGGATGTGCGCATGCCGGACATGGGCGATGACGCCCAGGCCGAGCAGGAGTGGGGTTCCACGGCGTCAGGCGAGCCGGCGGCGATTCCGCGTTCGCCGGAATCCTATCCGGACATCGTGCAGGTGCTGGAAGAAAGCACCTTCAATCCGGCCAATTTCACCCAGTGCAACATCCCCGAGTGTCGCGTGGCGATGTTCAAGCCGGACGTGCGCACGCGCTCGACCGGCCCCATGCGCGTGCACACCTTTGGCGGCGGCACCTGGGTGAGCGAATTCGCCACGCTCACCGGCATGCCGCAGGACATCTTCGGCCCGGGCGGCATGTACGCCCCGTACGTGCTCGCACCGCACGTGCAGGACAGCCTGCCGCGTCAGCTGCAACGCCTGGGCTATCTCACCGTGGCGATCTATCCGACCAATGGCGCCTTCCTCAACGGACGCAACGCCTATCGCGCGTACGGCTTCGATCAGTTCTACGACGCCGGCCAGCTCGGCCTGGAAGAGTGGGAAGAGACCGACAAGCAGATGTTCGACGCAGCCAAGCGCGTCTACGACAAGGTGAAGAAGCCCGGTCAGCCGGTGTTCGTGATGATCCTGACGCTGGCGCAGCACGGCCCGCACGATACCGATCCGTTGTCCTCGTTGCCGGCGCCGTTCAACAAGGGCGTGCTCAAGGGCCTGCCGACGCGCGAGTCGCTCAACTTCAACACCTATCTGGCGAACCTGCACAATTCCGATGCGGCGATGCACGGGCTGGAACACGATTTCCTCGATCGCGCGCAGCCTACCGTGATCGTGCACTTCGGCGATCACCAGCCCTCGTTCAGTGGCTTGATCCGCGAGATGCCGCGCACGTGGCCGGATGAGCTGTCCTCGGTCAAGGACTACCTCACGTATTACATGATCAAGAGCAACTTCCAGGGTGCGCCGTTGCCGCATTACCCGATGCTCGACATCGCGCTGCTGCCAAGCATGGTGCTGCAGGCGGCGGATCTGCCGACCGATCCGTATTTCTCAGCGGCGATTTCGCTGCGCACACGTTGCAACGGTCTCTACACCGATTGCGCGCAGCCGGACCTGGTGAAGTCGTATCACGCGTGGATATTCAATCGGCTGCACGTGTACGAATAGGCGCCGCGACGCGATCATCTCTTTCATTGCAGGAGCGCACTTGTGCGCGACCAGCCGACGTAGCGGCGACGCCGAGCGCCGCGGTCGCCCACAAGGTGGGCTCCTACAAGGGTGCGGCAAGCTTGGGCATTTCGGTGGGAGCGCACCCTGTGCGCGACAGCCGAACGAAACGATGGCGTCGAGGCGCTGCGGTCGCGCACAATGTGCGCTCCTACACCGAAGCTGCATTGCCCCCGCAGTCGTGCTGTAGGAGTGCACCCTGTGCGCAACCAGCCAGCGACGGACTTCCAATCGCCATCACCTTCAGCATGCACATGCAGACGGCTACGCCGACTGCCAACGTGTGCTGCTCCCCCAGAACAGGGATTACTCGTATTTGTAGCGCCGATGTCCGCGCTGCAAATTCCGCGGGCAGGGCAAGCCAGGCCTCGCCGCAACGCGGGAGTTCAAATGAAAATGCTCAGGCCGTCTTTGCTTGTTCTCATCCTGTCCGTCGCTCCCTTGCCGGTCATTGCATCGGCATCAGCACCTGAATCTGACTACACAGTGGCTGCTTCCAGCCAGACGTTCGTGCTCACGCGCGGCACGCCGCTATATGACGCGTGGAAAGCTTTTATTGACCAGCAGAACATCGGTAGACGCAAACTGGGTTGGGGCTTGGGTCTACCGTATGACGTTGGCCGCATCACCCTGACGATCACGTCAGGTACCGTGCGGCCAGCGATGTTGCCGGGTCCGCCGCTCGACCCGCCCAATATGGGCCCGCCGATGCCGTTGCCGGCAAACGGCAGTGAGGGTCAGACCCTGACCATGATCAGTCAGACCACCACCGTCTATCAATCGTGGATCTACGTTTTCGAGGGCAGAGCGGGTGGCTGGCGAGAATTCAGCTACAGGGGTTATGCCTGCCGTCGCGCGAGAGAAAATGGTGAACTCTGTGAACCGTAGAATTTCGGGTTTGCTTCGACCAGAGATCAATCTACGCTGGCTGCGCGCCAGCCGAGCGTGCTGACCGTGTGGGAGCGCACCCTGTGCGCGACCGCAGCGTCAGAGCGCTGTCGCTCCGCCCGGCTGTCGCGCACAGGGTGCGCTCCCACAAAAGTATCGCGTTGGTTTCAGGCGTCGTAGCGGACGCCTGAAATCCAGGTTTCGGTGACGACAAGGTTTTTGTCCAGCACGGCGAAGTCCGCTTGCTGACCCGCGACGATGCGACCATGCGTGCGATCCAGTCCGAGCCACGCGGCGGGATAGGCGCTTGCCATGCGCGAGGCCTCGGCCAGCGGCAAGCCGACCATCTCCATCAGATTGCGCACGCCAGTGGCCATATCCAGCGCGGAGCCGGCGAGCACGCCATCGTCGCTCTGGCAGATGCCGTCGCGGGCGATGATGGTTTGTCCGTTGAGCACGTACTCGGGACTGTCCGCGCCCACCGGCGGCATCGCGTCGGTGACCAGCACGCTCTTGCCCTTGGCCTTGGCGGCAATCGCGACGCGCAGCGCGACCGGATGCACATGATGGCCGTCAACGATCAGGCCGCACCAGCTGTGCGGATCGTCCAGCGCGGCGCCGACCACGCCGGGCTCGCGACTACCGAGCGGCGTCATCGCGTTGTACAGATGGGTGAAGCCGCACACGCCGGCATCGAGCGCGGCGCGCGTGGCGTGATAAGTCGCCGCGGTGTGGCCGGCAACCACCAGCACACCGGCTTCGCTGAGCTGGCGAATGGTGTCGCGCGGTACTTCTTCCACCGCGAGCGTGAGCATCACCACGCCACGGCGATTGCGCGTGATGGCTGCGATATCTTCGGCATCAGGCAGACGAAACAGCGAGGCATCATGGATGCCCTTGCGTGCCGTCGCGAGGAAAGGGCCTTCCAGATGGATGCCCAGCACGCCCGGCACGCCTTGCTCGATGGCGGCATCGACCGCATCAAGCGCCTTGCGCATCACGTCCGCGGTATCGGTGATCAGGGTAGGCAGAAAACCCGTGGTGCCAAACTTGCGGTGCGCGGCGCCGATGGTCGCCAACGCTTCCACCGTAGGTTCGGCATTGAACAGCACGCCGCCACCGCCATTGACCTGCACATCGATGAAGCCGGGCAGCAGCAGCTGGCGCTTGAGGTCGTGCTTCGTGGCCTCCGCAATGCGCTTGTCGTCGTCGCGCACGATCGCTTCGATGCGCTCGCCGCGCACCAGCACAGCCAGTCCCTCGCGCGGACCATGATCGGTCAGCAGGCGAGCATTGATGAGTGCGGTGAGTGGCGTGCTCATTACATGGTCTCCGTGACCTTGCGCAGGTGCGGCGGTACGTCCGGATCAAAGCCGCGTGCAAGCGACAGCGCACTGGCTGCGCGATAGAAGCTTTGCACGGCGAGTAGCGGCGTCACGATGGGCGCGATGTTTTCCGGCAGCGGCAGTTTGTCCGGATCGTGATTGCCCGGCGCGGCGATGAACACGCGCGCGCCGCGCGAGCGGAACTCGTTCGCCACGGCAATCGTGTTGTCCTGCGTGCCGTCGTCCTGTGCGAAGAACAGCACCGGGAAACCTTCACCCACGATGGCCATCGGGCCGTGCTTCACTTCGGCGGCGCTGAAGGCCTCGGCATGGAGTCCACAGGTTTCCTTGAGCTTGAGCGCCGCTTCCAGCGCGGCGCCGAAACCAAAACCGCGACCGACCACGAACAGGCTGCTGGCACCGGTGAGGCCCTTCACCATGGCGCTCCAGTCGCAGTCCCAGCCACGACGCAGATCGTCGGGCAGGCGATCGACCACGTCGTGCAGCGTCGCGTCGTTGCTCCAGTGCGCGGTGAGCTGCAGCACGGCTGCAAGCGTCGCGAGGTAACTCTTGGTGGCGGCCACGCTAAGTTCAGGGCCGGCGCGCAGCGGCACGAAGGTGTCGGCCATCTGCGCGAGCGGGGAATCCTCCACGTTGACCAGGGCCACCACATGGGCGCCGGCATCCTTGGCGGCCTGCGCGCTGCGCAGCAAGTCGGGGCTCTTGCCCGACTGCGAGATGGCGACGAACAAGGCGCCGTCCATGTGCAGGTCGGCGTCGTAGATGGACGAAATGGACGGCGACGCCGAGGCGGTGATCAGACCCAGGCGGGTCTCGAACACATACTTGGCATAGGCAGCGGCGTGATCGGAGCTGCCGCGCGCACAGGTGACGATGAAGCGGGGCGGCCTGGCCCGCAGCTGCTCGCCGAGCGCCTTGAGGATGGGCGCATTCTCGCGCAGCTGTCGCTCGACCACGGCGGCCGCCTCGTGGGCCTCGCGGTACATCAGGGTCTGGCTTGCTTCTTTCATCGTCCTATCTCGGTGACATGCACGAGGCGCATGCCGCGAGGCCAAGGTGCGCGAGCGCGACCTCAGCCCTTGCGGGGCGCCGGGGTTTGCGGTGGCGCGGTGGATCCACGCACGACCAATTCGGGTACAAAACATTCGCTGTGCGGCAGTTCAACCGCCGCGCCGGATTTGCGCTGCAATTCCGCCATCAGCTGCAGGGCCGCATGGCGGCCGATGTCGCTGGTGGACTGACGCGCGGTGGTGAGTGCGGGCCACGCCTGCTTGGAGAACGGGCTGTCCTCGAAGCCGGCGATGGAAAGCCCCCACGGCACATCCACGTTGCTCGAACGGGCCGCGGCGAGCACGCCCGCGGCGATTTCGTCGTTGCTGCCGAAGATCGCGGTCGGCGGATCCTTCAGCGCAAGCAGCTTGCGGGCGCCGCGGAAACCGTCGTCGAACGCATAACGGCCGGGCAGCACCAGCTTCTTGTCCAGCGGCAGACCATAGTCGCGCAGCGCATCGGCATAGCCCTGGTAACGCTCCGGGCTGGAGCGATGGTGCGGTTCGCCCCACAGGAAGCCGATGCGCTTGTGGCCCATCTGGATCAGGTGTTCGGTGATCGCATAGGCGGCGCTGCGGTCGTCGATGTAGACGCACGGCGCGCCGTCATGGGGATCGTCGCGCGAGGAAATGATGCGCACGAAGCTGATGTCGTTGGCGATCAGCGTATTGACCAGCTCGGCCTGCTCGGACATCGGCGGTGCCAGCACCAGGCCGGCGAGACGATTGCGTTCCACCAGCGCGCACAGCTCCGCCGCCAGGTCGGGCGAGGAGGAATCACACGGATGGATCAGCAGGCCGAAGCCGCGTTCGCGGCAGGCGGACAACACGCCGTCCTGCATGCTGATCACGTAGTGCGCGTTCGGGTTGTCGTAGACCAGTCCGATCGCATAGGCATGCGTGCTGCGCAGACCACGTGCTGAAGGATTGGGCTGGTAGCCCAAAGCCTCGATCGCGCGCTCGACCTTTTCGCGCGTATCGGCGCGAACCGAGGCCTCGTGGTTGATGACGCGCGAGACGGTCTTGAGCGAAACGCCGGAACGCTTGGCGACATCCTTGATGGTGGGGTTGCGCAACACAAGAAACTCCGGCAATCGGTAAGTAGCGGCATCGTAGCCCAGCGAAGCCTTACCTGGCGGCGCGGCGGGCGCCGACCCAGGCTTCAGCGCGCGTGCTGGCCGACGCGGTGCCCCTTAACGCCGTAGTAAAGGATGTACAGGTAGCAGGGCACCATCAGCGCCATGAATACCAGCTGGAAGTTGAAGTGCTGTTTCAGGTGCACGAACAGCTGCGGCACCAGCGCGCCGCCGGCGATCGCCATGATCAGCAGCGCCGAGCCGCGCTCGGTGAGGCGGCCCAGGCCGTGGATGGCCAGCGGGAAGATCGCCGGCCACATCATGGCGTTGGCGAAACCCAGCGCGGCGACAAAACCCACCGAGGTATGGCCGGTGGTGATGTACGCGCCCAGCGTAAACAGCACGCCGAGCACGGCGGACACCGCCAGGTAGCTCTGCTGCGAGATGAAGCGCGGAATCAGCACCAGGCCCGCCAGGTAACCGGCGAGCATGGCGATCAGGGTGAACGAGGTGAAGTGCTTGGTCTCATCCAGCGGCAGGCCAAAGCCCTGGCCATAGGTGCCGATGGCATCTCCCGCCATCACTTCCACGCCCACGTAGAGGAACAGGCACAGCACGCCCAGCCACAAGTGAGGGAAGCTGAAGATGCCGCCCTTGGAGTGACCGATATCCGACTCGGCATTGGCGCCGGACGGCTTGATTTCCGGCAGCGGCGAGCGGACCACCCAGATCGCCAGCACCACCAGCAGGCCGGCCATGATCATGTACGGCATGTGGATCTTGGCGGCGAAGGCGTTGAGCAGGGCTTCCTTTGCCTCGGGCGAGGCCGCGGCCTTCACCTGCTGGTCGAAGGTGTCGATGCCCGACAACACCAGCGCGCCGAACACGAACGGTGCCAGCGCACCGGCGACCTTATTGCAGATGCCCATGAAGGCAATACGCTGCGCGGCACTGTCGATCGGGCCGAGGATGCTGATGTACGGATTGGAAGCGGTCTGCAGCAGGGCGAGGCCCGCGCCGATCACGAACAATCCGGCCAGCGCCGGATAGAAGATGCGCATGCTGACGAACTGGCCGAACAACACCGCGCCAATCGCCATCACGAACAAGCCCAGTCCCATGCCCTTCTTCATGCCGGTGCGGCGAAGCACGCTGGACGCGGGAATGGCCAGGAAGAAGTACGAAAAATAGAACACCAGCGGTACGAAGAAAGCAGACACGTCATCGACGTTGAAGGCGAGCTTGACGAAGGTGATCAGCGGACCGTTGAGCCAGGTCACGAAGCCGAAGATGAAAAACAGCACGCCGATGATCAGCATCGGTACCACGCTGGAAGAGCGTGGCTCGCCAGCGGCAAGCGTAGTGGCAGACATGGATGGACTTACTCCCCGCGGATGGCCGCTGAACGATGGACCCATGACGGTCCGATTCCCCCTCAAAGCCCTTCCCTCGCCGCGAAGGAGAGGGAGAGATGAGCGTTTATCGACGCTATGCGTAACGTTGTCAAATTCTGACACGAGTGAGTCATCCAAAGGTGCACAAAGCGGTGGCTGCACCGACCCCGCAAAAACCTCGCTTGTTGCGCCGCAATAGCGATGTTTTGGCAGCAGGACGGCTCTTTTGACTAGTTAAAAATCCCTTTGTTTACAGTGTGTTGCACTGCATCATGATCTTGCGGCAAGGACGTCATTTGCTGCGATTGCTGGACCGCGCCAAACCCTTGTTTCGCATGAAAAAACGGCCTGTTGACAACGTTGTCATCCGTGGCGAGACTCGGGCCAAAATCGGGTCGCAGGTCGTGCAATGCGACACAGCAATGACGAGGGGATGACGGTGGCGCAACGCGGTAACCACAGTCTGGAGGCACGTCGCCTGGCGCTCCCTGCGGGGGCGTTCCTGGCGGCTGACGTCGGCGGGACGCATGCCCGCATCGGCCTGGTCAGCCACGAGCCGGATGGGACGCGCCCGGTGACGGTGCTGCAGTACCACCGCTATGCCTGCGCCGACTGGCCTAGCCTCACGGCCGTGCTGCAGGACTTCGTCGGCCAGCTCGATCGCTCTGTGCACATCCGTCGCTGCGCCGTGGCCAGTGCGGGTTACGTGCTGGGCGATGCCATCGTCAACGACAACTTGCCCTGGCCGGTTTCCATTCGCGATATCCGCGACAGCCTCGGCATCGAAGAGCTCGCCGTCGTCAACGACTTCGAAGCCGTGGCCTATGCCACGCAGTTCCTCAGCCAGGCCGACACCACTGCAGTGATCGAAAGCGAGGCACTGCCCGCCGAAGGTCCGGTGCTGGTGATGGGGCCCGGCACCGGTTTGGGCTCGGCGGTGCTGTTGCCCGGCAAACCGCACGCCACCGTGCTGGCCACCGAAGCAGGCCAGATCGCGCTGGCGCCGGGCAACGAACGCGAGATCGAGATTCTTCGTGCGCTGTCGCGCGACCGTTCGTATGTCTCGTTCGAACACGCCTTGTCCGGCCCCGGCCTGCTCAACCTGTACCGCGTGCTGTGCACGCTGCGCGGGCAGACACCCGAACTCACTTTGCCCAGCCAGGTGACGCAGTCGGCGCTGGAGCGCGGCGACGAGGCAGCCGTCGAAGCCTTGGAGGTGTTCTGCGGATTGCTCGGCAGCTTTGCCGGCGATCTGTGCCTGCTGTACGGCGCACGCGGGGGCGTGTTCCTGGCCGGCGGGATTCTTCCGCAGATCCGCGACGTGCTGCTCGCCAGCAGCTTCCGCCAGCGCTTTTTCAACAAAGGCGTGATGCGCGCCTTCCTGCAACAGGTTCCCGTACGACTGATGGAGCACGGCCAGCACGGTGTGATCGGCGCCGCCGGGCTGTTCCTTGACTTGCAAGACCGAGAGGGCATGTCCGCAGGCTCTCGCGCCGGGGAGAACGAAGTACTCAGATCGTCCAACTGAACCGGGCCCATGCCCAACAGCCACGCCGCAGCCCATGTCCACGTGCTGGCTGCCGATTGCCTTCGAGGGGAGGACACCATGTCACAACGCAAATCATTGCTAGCCGCCAGCATCATCGCTGGACTCTGTCTATCCGGTTCGCTTCGCGCCGCCGATACGGCGCCCGCTGCGCAACCGGCGCCGCAACCCGCACCCGCGGCAGCGACACAGGACAACAGCAACCCGCAGACGACCGCCGACCAATCGCAGGCCAAGCAGTTGGAAACGGTGACCGTCACCGGCATCCGCGCCAGCCTGCAACAGTCGCTGGACACCAAGCGCAACGCAGACGCCATCGTCGATGCCATCACGGCCGAAGACATCGGCAAGTTCCCCGCCACCAACGTGGCCGAAGCACTGGCGCAGATTCCCGGCGTCACGCTGGACCGTGCGTTCGGCGCCACGCAGCGCGTGAGCATCAACGGCATCGATCCCAGCCTGAACCTCTCGTTCCTTGACGGCCATCCGATCGCGCAGGCCATGTGGCTCTACGGCGACAGTCCCAACCGCGGCTTCAACTACTCGTTGCTGCCGCCGGAGATCCTCGGCTCGCTGGAGATCTACAAGAGCCCGGAAGCGCGCCTGCCTGAGGGCAGCCTCGGCGGCACGGTGATCATGCACACCATCCAGCCGCTCGACGTGCCGGCGAACACGCTCAGCGGTTCGTTCGGCGTGAACTACAACGACATGGTCGAGCAGAGCCGTCCGAACGCGTCGCTGTTCTACAGCTGGCACAACGCCGACAAGACGTTTGGTGCGGATGTCTCCCTCTCGCACTACGAGCAAAAGACCGATCGCCAGGGCCAGGAAATCTTCGGCTATACGCCGGTATCGGCCATCGCCGCCGCCAATCCGGCCATTGCGGGGCAGATTGCCGCCGGCACGCTCAAGGCGTCCGACCAGATGCCAACGGAACTCAACGCGGCCGACTTCCAGCAGACCGAGAAGCGCAGCAGCATCCTGGTCAATCTGCAGTACAAGCCGAACGACCATTTCGACAGCACGCTCAGCCTGCTGTACATGACCGATCGCCTCGACAACCTCAACGTGTCGATGTACCCGATCGCCGGCTTCAACTACGCCGGCATCTCGCATCTCACCGAAGGCCCGAACGGCATCGTGGTGGCGGGTACCCAAGTCGGCACGCCCTGCTTCAACACCACCTCGTGCACCAGCACGGCCGAAACCTTCATGGATAACGACGCACGCAAGTCGTTCATCCGTACCAAGGGCGCCGACTGGCGCGGCACCTACAAGGGCGACGGCTGGCGCATCAACGGGCAGTTGGGCGTAAGCACCTCCGACAACACCATCACGCAGGCCTTCAAGGAACTGTTCTACGGCGGCGGCTTCGACTGGAACATCAACAAGGGCTTCAACTACACCGACCTTGCCACGGCGAACAACCCGGCCTATTGGGCCGACAACAACTTCGGCGGCAACATCGGCTACAAGCCGTACAAGGCGCGCGACGAGTATGCCCAGGCCGACTTCACCAAGGACTTCGACGGCTTCTTCAACAGCCTGCAGATCGGTGCCCGCTGGGCGTCGCACTGGGAAAGCCAGTCGCTGTTGATCGACAACGTGGGCGTGCCCAACCAGACACTCAACCAGATCGGTTACGGCGGCATCAGCGATCTGAGCGGCGCGTCCAGCATCGGCCTGTCCGGCAGCACCGTGCATCACGTGCAGACGCTGGGCTTCCAGTCGATCTACAACGCGGTGCTCGACGGCAACCAGCTGAGCTCCAACGATCCGGTCGACTACTGGGACAACACGTTCAATGTGCAGCAGCAGAACAGCGCGGGCTTTGCCCAGCTGAACTTCGGCAACGACAACGTGCACGGCAACCTTGGCGTGCGTTTCGTGCACACCAAGATCGACTCCTTCGGCTACAACGTGCCCAGCACCTGCAGCACCTGGGATTGCGTGTTCCCGCCCGGTTTTGGCTATGTCGGCACCACCAGCACGTCCAACGACTGGTTGCCGGCGTTCAACGTCGCCTGGAACGTGGCGCCTGACATCATCCTGCGCGGCGCGGGTTCCGAGACGATTGCGTACGCGCCCTACAACCAGCTGGCGCCGTACTTCGAAGCCAACGACACGGTGCTCACCGCGACCGCAGGCAACCCGAACCTCAAGCCGTATCGGTCGGTGAACTTCGACCTGTCCGGCGAGTGGTACTTCAACAACGAGTCGGTGATCGCGGTCTCGGGCTTCTACAAGAACGTGCTGAACTACGTGGTCAATGCCGCCACCGTGCAGGGTCGCCAGAACGGTTCGTGGGCGGAACTGATCCAGGGTTCCACCGGCCAGATGCTGGTGAACAACGGCATGTGTACCTTGGCCGGCTTCTGCCAGTACAGCGTCTCCGCGCCGATCAATGGCGGTCGCGCCAAGGTGAAGGGCGCCGCGATCAGCTACCAGCAGGCCTTCGGTGACAGCGGTTTCGGTCTGCGTGCCAACTTCACGTACTCCGATTCGAGCACCGCGGCCGGCGGCCCGCTGCCGTACAACTCCAAGGACTCGTACAACCTCTCGCCGTACTTCGAGAAGGGTCCGTACAGTGCCAGCATTGCGTACAACTATCGCAGCAAGTATCTGGCAGGCGGCTACGTGGCCGGTGCGCCCGATTCGTATACCGACAGCTACAAGGAACTCGATGCCTCGCTGGGCTACAAGTTCAACGATCACATGTCGGTCACCTTCGACGCGCTGAACCTGCTCAACTCGACCTACAAGCAGTTCTACGGTTCCAGCATGACGGAACTGGCCAACGAATACGCCAGTGGTCGCGAGTACATCCTCGAAGCGCACTTCAAGCTCTGATTTACCCAAACCTCCCCGGTAAGGGCCTGGCGTCTTGCCAGGCCCTCTTTTTATGCGTCGCGGCGTCGCTCAGTCGAGGGCGCCGGCGCCGTAACGATCGTCGGTGTGCTGCGTGGCCGCTACCTCCAACGCGATGGACAGGGCGCGCACCACGTCGTCCTTGCTCATGCTGGGCGCGTTCGGAAAGCGCGCCGCCTGCGAGGGCAGGTAGGGGATGTGGATAAAACCCGCGCGCAGTCCGCGATGCTGCTCGGCCAGGTGCAGCATCAGATACGCCACGTGATTGCACACGAAGGTGCCCGCCGTATTGGACACTTCGGCCGGCAGCCCTTCGGCGAGCAGTGCCTTGAGCATGGCCTTGATCGGCAGTGTGCTGAAGTACGCCGCGGGGCCGTCCTCAACGATGGCCATGTCAATCGGCTGTGCTCCGGCATTGTCGGCAATGCGGGCGTCCTGCACATTGATCGCTATCCGTTCGATCGATAGTCGGCTACGTCCGCCAGCCTGCCCGACGCCCAGCAGCAGCTTGGGCTGCACCTCGTCGATGGCCAGCGCCAGCTCGCGCTGCGAATCGGCGAAGGCCGTCGGCAGCAACCGGGCCACCACGCGATGGCCAGCGATGTGCTTGCCGTCGAGCGCGCGCACGGCTTCCCATGATGGGTTGATGTCTTCATTCCCGAACGGCGTAAAACCGGTCAGCAGGATGCGCGGTTGGCTCATGATCGGATCTCAAGTCGTGCGGCGTCAGCGAAAGACCAGCAGCCACATGATGACGAAGGTGGCGACGAAGATGCTGGCAGCGCTCCACGCCTGCGCGCGGATCACGCCATAGGGATTGCGCAGCTCCAGCAGTGCTGCCGGCACCAGGTTGTAGTCGGCCGCCATGGGCGTGAGCAGGGTGCCGCAATAGCCGCACAGCATGCCCATGGAACCGAGGATGGCCGGGTTGGCGCCGTAGCGATGCACCAGCAGCGGCAGTCCGATGCCCGCCATCATCACCGGAAATGCGGCGAACGCATTGCCCATGATCACGGTGAACAACACCATGCCCAGCGAGAACACCAGCAGGCACAAGAAGGCATTGCCCTCGGGCAGGATCATCTGCGCCAGCGCCGAGATCGCCGCGCCAACGCCGCTCTGGGTAAACACTTCGCCCAGTGCGGCCAGCAACAGCGGCAACAGCGCCGCCCAGCCGATCGCATCGAGCAGGCGCCGGCCTTCCGACAAGCCCTGATGCAGCGGCGCCTGCGCCACGCGCGCCGCCGCGAACAGCGCGAGCACGCAGGCGAGCGTCAGCCCGGTCAAGGTCATCTGCGGCTTGGCGAACAGCGCGTAACCGCCGATGGACAGATGTTCGCCGAACAAGGCCACCAGCAAGGTCACCAGTGGAATCAGCAGGGCGGGCACAAACAGCTTGTGGCCAAGGCGCAGGGCGGACGCCTCGCGTGCCGATGCACTGGCCGTCTCCGGGTGGGCCTGGCGGCGAAGGCGGGGCGCGAGCAGCGCGAGTGCGATCACCATGCATCCGGCGATCTGCGCAGGCAGGGCGTTGCCGGCCTTCTGTTGCGCCAGCACCACGTCGCCACCGGCAAACAGCAGGCCCAGCAGCGCCCAGAAGGAGGCGCGAGCGATCTGTTGCGCACGCGCGTTGCGCCAGGCGGTGTAGAACAGGAAAGCTGCAATCAGCCAGTACGCGTATTCGATGCGCAACATGCTCAGGCTTCCGCTTCGACGCGGGCGAGCGCGGCGCGCCGCTGCAGGCGGCGCTGGAACAACCACACGCGTACCGACTGGATCACGAAGGCGGCGATGGCCGTGGGCAGCGCCCACAATGCGATGGCCAGTGGCGTGAGATCGATGCCGTGCTGGGCGTAGAAGCCCTGGACCAGCAGCACCGCGCCCAACGCGATGAAGACATCCTCGCCGAAGAAGCGGCCGATGTTGTCCGTGGCGGCAGCGACCGCGCGCACTTCGTCGCGCTCGGCGTCGCTCAGGTCAGGCTTGATCTTCTCGGCCGCGGCCTCGCCCATCGGCGCCAGCAGCGGGCGCACTGTCTGTGCGGCGCCGGCGACGCCGGTGAGCCCGAACATGGCGAGCACTTCGCGTATGAACAGATAACCGATCAAGAGCCGGGCCAGCGTGAAGCCGCGCAGGCGGTTCATCCATTGCTGGGCGTGCTCGCGCAGGCCGGCGTGTTCGAGCAGACCGATGGCGGGCAGGGTGAGCACGAACATCAACAGCATGCGCGAGGACACGAAGCTCTTGCCCAGCAGGGCCAGCAGGTCGGCGGGATGCAAGCCGGCGAGCAAACCGCTGACCAGCGCAGCGCACACCACCACGGGAACGGCATTGAAGCGCAGCGCAAAACCGATGACGATGACCGCGACGCCGAGCAGCGGCCAGTAATTCATGCGCGTGCCCCGCTGGCGTGCGGCGCGGCGATACCGATGTCGGCCGCTTCCAGTGCGGCGCGCAATCGACGTGCGAAGGCCACGGCGTGCTCGCCATCGCCATGCACGCACAAGGTGTCAGCCTGCAAGGCCACGATGCTGCCGTCGATGGCGCGCACCTGACCTTCGCGTGCCATCGCCATCGCCTGGGCAATCGCCTCATCGCCTTCCTGGATCACTGCGTCGGGTTCGCGCCGTGGTTGCAGCGAGCCATCGGCGCGATAGCGACGATCGGCAAACGCTTCGGCCGCCACCGGGATGCCGGCAGCCAGCCCGGCATCGATCAGCGCCGAGTTGGCCAGGCCGAACAGAAACAGCGAGTGATCGAAATCGTGGACGGCCCGCGCAATCGCGGCCGCCAGCCTGGCATCGCGTGCCGCCATGTTGTACAGCGCGCCATGCGGCTTGACGTGGCGCAGTCGTGTGCCTGCCGCCTGCGCAAACGCCTGCAGCGCGCCGATCTGATAAAGCGTCATGGCATAGGCTTCGTTCGGCGTCACCGCCATCTCGCGTCGCCCGAAACCTTGCAGGTCGGGCAGGGAGACATGCGCGCCGATCGCCACATCGTGTTGTACCGCCATGGCGACGGTGCCGCGCATGATGTCCGGGTCGCCGCCATGGAAGCCACAGGCGATGTTGGCCGAGCTGACGATGGCAAGCAGCGCGGCATCGTCGCCCATGCGCCAGGCGCCGAAGGATTCGCCCAGGTCGCTGTTGATGTCGATGGTCTTGGCGATGGAGAGTTTCATGCGGATTCCAGGCGTTGTTCGATGCGTTGCAGCAGGTGTTGCAGCGAGGCCTCGCGCTCGGTGAGGCGTTGCAGCGCCTCGTCCAGAGTTGTCTCGCGGAAGGATACGGTATCGCCCGGCCGACGCTGCGCGAGACGCGGCAAATCCACCATGGCCAGCTGGCCGATGCGCGGATAGCCACCGGTCACCGGCGCTTCGGCCAGCAACACGATGGGCTGGCCCGAGGGCGGCAGCTGCAAGGTGCCGGGCAGGGTTGCTTCGGAAATCAGTTCCAGCGGCTGGCGCAAGTGCAGGGGCATGCCTTCCAGTCGATTGCCGGTGCGGTTGCTGTCCTTGCTCACCATGAAGCGCTGGGTGAACAGCGCGTGTTGCGAGGCATCGTCCAACGCATGCCAGTGATGACCGCGCAACAAGGCCAGCGGCGCGCGGGCATAGTCGAGCCAGGGTTGCGGATCGAGGCCCCAGCGCAACGCCTGCATGGTGAGTCCGGCGCGGAACCAGGATGCCGATGCGCGTTCACCGATGTCGATGACGTCGCCGCTCTGCGCAGCCCTGCCCACGCCGGCATGCAGATCGCTGCTGCGGCTGCCCAGTACCGACGCGCCGTCGAAGCCGCCGCGCACCGCCAGATAGCTGCGGCACCCGTGGCGCATGCCGCCGAGGCGAAGCACGCTGCCGGCGGGCAGGAAGCAGCTGGTCCACGCGGGCAAGGGTTGGCCCTCCACGCGCGCTTCAATCAGGCCACCGGTGAGCGCCACGACGGCGTCGTGTTGAAAGCGCAGCGTGGGACCGGCCAGCGTGATCTCCAGCACCGCTTCGTCGCCGGCATTGCCGACGAGGGCATTGGCCAGCCGCCTGGCCGGCTCGTCCATGGCCCCGGCGCGGCCCAGTCCCAGATGTGCATACCCGCGACGCCCTGCGTCCTGCAGGCTGGTGAGCAATCCAGGCTTGATGACCTCGACGCTCATGGGCGTGTAACCGGGTCGGTGGCAAGTCGCTCGTACTCGTCCTGGTCGATCGCGCGAAAGCGCACATGGTCGCCGGGCCCCAGCAGGGAAGGCGATGCGGCAGCGAGGTCGAACAGACGCATCGGCGTGCGCCCGATCAGTTGCCAGCCACCAGGCAGGCTTTGCGGATAGATGCCTGTCTGCTGCCCACCGATCGCGACACTGCCGGCGGGCACGCTGGTACGCGGATGGCTGCGGCGCGGCATGGCCAGCGTGGGATCGAGGCCGAGCAGATAGGGAAATCCGGGCGCGAAGCCGAGCATGGCGACGCGATAGCGCGCAGCCGTGTGGCGCGCGACCACCTCTTCGATCGATATCCGCGCATGCGTGGCTACTTCAGGCAAGTCGGCGCCGTCGTAGCAGACCGGAATGCTCACTTCGCGCACCGCCTTTGCCACTGACGAGTGCTCGTTCCATGCGGCAGCGATCGCTGCGCGCAGGCGTTCGGCACCGAAGCGGCCGTCATCGTCCAGCCATTGCAGCACATCGAAACGCAGCAACAGGCTGGCATAGGCTGGCACGCATTCCACGTTCTCAAGGCCCGCCTGCAGCTTGGCGGCTGCGGCGTGGACGCGATCGTTGACGGCGGCGTCGATGGTTTCGCCAAAGCGCAACAGCCATGCGTCCTCGGCCAGTGTTTCGATCTGTACGTCGGCCAGCGGAAATGTCACGCGCGCACCTTCCCGGCATCGTCTCTTTCAGCACGTGGGCTGAGTTGCTCTGTGCGTGTCGACATGCGGGCGATTCGTGGGCGGGGGGGGGCGGGTCAGGTGGAGTGTTGCAGAAGAGACTGAGTTTGCCGACTTGCACTGCGACACACCCGTGTCCAGGCAAAACCCTGCGCTCCCATTGGCGCTCATCACACGAAAACAGCCTGTTTGCGCAGTTCTTTGCGATCTTTTCGGCGCAGGTTCACATCACTGGCGGATTGAGGAGACGTGAAGTTACGTCGCGAGCTCCTGCGACTCGCGGACTTCGCAACGTTGTCAAATGAGCCCGCTTTCATCTGTCGCGACAGGGGAATAGAGGCCGAAAATCCCCCCGTGTCAGAGGGCAAATGGCTGGCCTGAGTCAAGCGCCATGGGGGTCGCCATGGCGCGCTGCGAGATCGTTTCCTGGCGATGCTGAAATGGATTAAAAATACATATTAAACAAGCGATTGATGACGATCATGGGACCTGTGGCAGCCTGCCAGTAGAACCAAGATGCTGCCCTGCCGCATAGGCCATTTTCGTATGTGCCGGATGGATTGTTGACAACGTTGTCAACCATTACCCAGACTCCGGCCAAATGAGGGAGAGTTCACAGGAACGTGACATCAGGATGACGAGGGGATCGCAAGTGGTCGAAGGGGTCAGCCACAACGCACGTGAGTTCTTGGCGCAAGAAGCCATGTTTCTCGCTGCGGACGTCGGAGGAACGCACGCTCGCATCGGACTGGTGAGCCGCGAGCCGGACGGCACGCGTCCGGTGACCGTGCTGCAGTACCACCGCTATGCCTGCGCCGACTGGCCCAGCCTCACCGCCGTGCTGCAGGACTTCGTCGGCCAGCTCGATCACAACGTGCACGTGAACCGCTGTGCCGTGGCCAGTGCGGGGTATGTGCTGGGCGACGCCATCGTCAACGACAACCTGCCGTGGCCGGTCTCCATCCGCGATATCCGCGACAGCCTCGGTATCGAGCAGCTCGCTGTCGTCAACGATTTCGAAGCCGTGGCCTATGCCACGCAGTTCCTGCATCAGGCCGATACCACGCCGGTGATCGCCACCGACGCCGCGCCGGCCGAAGGCCCGGTGCTGGTGATGGGTCCGGGCACGGGTTTGGGCTCGGCGGTGCTATTGCCCGGCAAGCCGCACGCGACCGTGCTCGCCACCGAAGCAGGCCAGATTGCGCTGGCGCCGGGCAACGAACGCGAGATCGAGATTCTTCGCTACCTGGCCCGTGATCGCGAGTACGTGTCGTTCGAACACGCACTGTCTGGCCCTGGTTTGCTCAATCTGTATCGCGCGCTGTGCGCACTGCGCGGCCAGGCCCCGCTGCTGAGCTTGCCCAGCCAGGTGACGCAGTCGGCACTGGAGCGCAGCGACGAGGCAGCGGTCGAAGCCCTGGACGTGTTCTGCGGTTTGCTCGGCAGCTTCGTGGGCGATCTATGCCTGCTGTATGGCGCACGCGGGGGCGTGTTCCTGGCCGGCGGGATTCTTCCGCAGATCCGCGAAGTGTTGCTCGCCAGCAGCTTCCGCCAGCGCTTTTTCAACAAGGGCGTCATGCGCGCCTTCCTGCAACAGGTTCCCGTACGACTGATGGAGCACGGCCAGCACGGTGTGATCGGTGCGGCCGGCTTGTACCTGGACGGACGCACGTAAAGACCGCGGGAAAACGAAGTACCGACTCAGCACTACACCGTTGCACTGAACCGGGCACACGCCCAGACAGCCACGCCGCAGCCGGACGACCCACAACATCCGCTGCAGAAAACGCCTTCGAGGGGAGGATCACCATGTCACACCGCAAGACTCTGCTAGCCGCCAGCATCATCGCCGGACTCTGTCTGTCCGGTTCGCTTTATGCCGCCGACAACACGCCTGCGCCGCAGTCCGGCCCGGCCGCGTCGGGCCAGGACAACGCACAGACTGCCGCTGAAAAGGCCAAGGCCAAAGAGCTTGGCACGGTCACCGTGGTCGGTATCCGCGATTCGGAAGCCGAATCGCTGAACCTCAAGAAGGCCGCTGACTCGCATATCGAAGTGATCACCGCCGAAGACATCGGCAAGCTGCCGGCCAAGAACGTGGCCGACACGCTGCAGCGCCTGCCCGGCATCAACATCAGCTCGTCCAGCGCCAGCGAAGGCGGCTTTGACGAAAACGATCGCGTGAGCCTGCGCGGCACCAACCCGAGCATGACCCAGACGCTCGTCAACGGTCACACCGTGGGCACCGGCGACTGGTTCGTGCTGAGCCAGGTGCAGACCGTGGGCCGCAGCGTGAGCTACACCCTGCTGCCGGCGGAAATCGTCAGCGAAGTCACCGTGCACAAGACTTCCGAAGCCAAGCTGCAGGAAGGCGGCAGCGCCGGCACCGTCGACATCACCACGCGCAAGCCGCTGCAGTTCGCCCAGCCGTTCACCGCGCAGGCTGCCGTGGGTGGCGTGTACTCCGATCTGCCTGGCGACACCAAGCCGCAGTTCGACGGCCTGGTCAACTGGAAGAACAACGACAACACCTTCGGCGTGATGGCGCAGGGCTTCTATGAGAAGCGCAGCCTGCAGCGCGACGGCCAGGAAATCGTCGGTGGCTATAACAAGATCGCGGCCACCGATGCGATCGCCGTGGCCCATCCGGACCTGGCGAACAAGTACTACCCGAACCTGATCGGCCAGACGCTCTTCACGCAGACGCGTACCCGCAAGGGCGGCACGATCGACATCGAGTGGAAGCCGCTCGACAACCTCACGCTGAACCTGGACACCTTCTATTCCAAGCTGGAAGCGGACAACTTCAACCGCAACTACATGCTGTGGAACAGCCAGTACGTGCCCAGCGGCGTAGGCCTGCAGAGCTATGCCGTCAAGGGCAACGTGCTGACCAATGCCGTGTTCGCTCCGCAGCCGGGTAGCACCACGCCGTACGGCGTGTACGACCAGATCTCGCGTCCGGGCGCTTCGTCCTCGTCTGCGTTCACCACGCTCGATGCCGAATGGCGCGCCACCGACCACCTGACGTTCACCGGCCAGGTCGGCACCACCCAGGGCAAGGGCAACAGCGACGAGCAGAACGTCAGCGAGCTGGGCTTCGGCGCCGGCGCCGGCGCGAGCTGGGGCATGCGTGGCACCGGCAATCCGACCAACTGGTCGATCGGCGGCGACAACACCACGCCGTCGGGCATCATTCCGTCGGCTGGCTGGATCTTCGGCGACCAGAACATCCACGTGAAGGACAAGGAAAACTTCTTCCAGGCCGACGGCGAATACGCCTTCGACAGCTCGCCGATCGCGCTGACCACGCTCGACTTCGGCGTGCGCTATTCCGATCACACCCGCGACAACAAGACCGACATCGGTCAGGGTCCGACCGGCGACTGGCAGAATCCGGCCAACTACCCGACCAGCTGGAAGAACTATCCGGGCAGCTTCAACAGCGATCTGGGCGTGAATGGCCCCGGTCCGGCCTGGTACTACAGCCCGGGTGACCTGGCCGCGTTCAATGCGAAGTTTGCCAACCGCGATCCGGTGACGCGCTTCAACTGGCAGAACATCTACAAGGTCAACGAGAAGGACACGGCTGCCTACTTGCAGGCGAACTTCTCCGGCGAGCGCTGGAGCGCCAACGCGGGCTTCCGTTACGTCTATACCAAGGAAGACATCAACTACAACTCCAGCGCGGTGTCGATCTACACCACGAACGGCCCGATCACCGGTTCCGCGTTCGGCGACTACTACACCAACACCTACAAGCACAGCTACGACAAGCTGCTGCCGAGCTTCAACTTCAAGTTCAACCTGACCGACGACCTGCTGGCACGCTTCGCCGCCTCGCAGACCATGACCCGTCCGGACTACTCGGCACTGGCCGGTTCGTACTCGTTGGATGACCTCACGCACACCGGCACCGGCGGCAATCCGCAGCTGAAGCCGCTGATCTCGACCAACTTCGATGCAGCGCTGGAGTGGTACTTCGCTCCGCGTGGCCTGGTGTCGGCCGGCGTGTATGACATGCAGCTGAGCGACTACATCAACTTCGGTAACCAGAACATCCAGTTCAAGGACCAGCAGGCCAGCAACACGGCCGGCCGCGATGTGTTCGCGACGTACCAGGTCAGCGTGCCGACCAACGTCGATGGTCACGTCAAGGGCGTGGAGTTGAACTACATCCAGCCGATCGGCGACAACTTCGGCGTGCAGACCAACTACACCTACGCCAGCGGTTCGGCGGAAAACGGCGTGCCGCTCCAGGGCACCTCGAAGAACACGTTCAACGTCTCCGGTTACTTCGAAAACCAGATGTTCAACGCCCGCATCAGCTACACCTACCGTTCGTCGTTCTACGCCGGCGTGAGCCGTACCGATACGTTCTACCAGGATGGCATTGGCAACCTGGCGGCCTCGTTCGGCTACAACATCAACTCGTGGATGTCGCTCACCCTGGACGCCATGAACCTCAACAACCCCAAGCTGAAGTACTACACGCTCAGCCCGAACTACGGCAAGCAGCCCTACGCGTTCTACGTGAACGGCCGCCAGTACTACGTGAACCTTCGCTTCAAGATCTGATTTAAGGCTTCCTCCCCGCCAACGGGCCCGGCACACTTGCCGGGCCCGATTTTTCTTCGGGGTCTCGAATGCCGTTCCAAGAACCTGCGGGAGCCGATGGCATGAAGCAACGTCTTGCGATGATCTTCGCGGTGCTGGTCGCGCAGGGTGCGCTGGCATCGGAAGGGAAGGTACTGGTCGACCAGGTCGGTTACGACACCGGCGCGGTCAAGCAGGCCATCGTGATGGATGCGTCCGGCCCATCGCCGCAGACGTTTCGCGTTGTGGACGCCAACTCAGGCAAGGTGGCCATGGAAGGCAAGCTTTCCGCGCCCACGGGTGTGGCTCGCTGGAACGGCAGCTACGCCATCGCCGATTTCAGCAGCATGCGTACACCGGGGCACTACTACGTGGACGTCGCACAGGACAGCAGCGACACACGCTCCTCGACCTTCGCCATCCAGGACAACGTGCTCGAGCGCAACACGCTCTCCAACGTGGTCTATTACTTCAAGGGCCAACGCTCCAGCGGCTTGCTGGACAAGGCCGACACCCATCTTCCGCATCCCGACGGTACGCCGGGCACGCTCGATATCCATGGTGGCTGGTACGACGCGACGGGCGACTACGGCATCCACCTGTCGCACCAGAACCCGACCAGTTACTTCAACACTCAGCAGTTGCCGCTAGCCGCCTGGAGCCTGTTGCGCACCTGGCAGCAGCTGGAAGCGCGCAACGACAAGAATTTCCGTGAGTACATCCGTCGCCTGCTCGACGAGGGCTTGTTCGGTGCCGACTTCCTGGTGCGCGACAAGCGTCCCGACGGTTCGTTCTATCAGTCCATCGACGGTCCCGGTCCCGGCAAGCTGCCGCAGGATCGCCGCATCGGCGATCCGAACTGGCGTACGCAGATCAAGCTCAAGCCAGGCGATCACACCGAGCGCGTCGATCAGCCGGCTCATGGTCCGCATGCGTATGAGGCCAGTTTCCGCGCTGGCGGCGGCATGGCGATTGCCACGCTCGCACTGGCGGCACGTACCGGCGTCGATGGCGACTTCACTGCGAAGGATTACCTCAAGGCCGCCGAGGACGCCTATCGCTTTCTCGACGCCCACAATCGCGAGCTGACCAACGACGGCAAGGACAACATCACCGACGATTACTGCGCCTTGCTCGCTGCGGTGGAGCTGTATCGCACCACGCACGACGAGACCTGGCGCAAAGCCGCGGATGCGCGAGCGGATCGCCTGCTTGCGCGCCTGATCACGCACGACGGCCATCGCGACTACTGGCGCGCCGACGATGGCACGCGTCCGTTCTTCCATCCCTCGGACGCCGGCCTGCCGGTCGTCGCGCTGGTTGAGTACGCCGGTATCGCCGATACGAAGCGCCAGGCCAAGGTGCGCGACATCGTGAAGCGCTCGCTCGAAGCCGAGCTGACCGTCACGAGCGAGGTCAGCAATCCGTTCGGCTATGCGCGCCAGCTGGTGCGCGGCGGCGATGGCCGCGTGCGCACGGCGTTCTTCTTCCCACACGACACCGAGGCCGCGCCGTGGTGGCAGGGAGAGAATGCGCGCATCGCCTCGCTGGCGGCGGCGGCGCGCGTGGCTGCGCCGCTGTACGCCAGTGCAGGCGACGAAGCTTTCCGAAAGAAGTTGCAAACCTACGCCTGGAACCAGCTGCACTGGATACTCGGCCGCAATCCGTACGACAGCAGCATGCTGATGGGCAGCGGCCACAACAACGCGCCGTACATGTTCTTCGACTCGTACGCGTACACCAATGCGCCGGGCGCGATCATCAACGGCATCACCTCGGGCTTGAACGACGATGAGGGCATCGCCTTCGACCTCGGTTACGCCCAGACCGGCAAGGACGAAGACTGGCGCTGGACCGAACAGTGGATTCCGCACGATGCGTGGTATCTGTTCGCCATCAGCCTTCCCCATGATTGACGTCACATGACGAGACGAACCATGAAGAAAACATCCTGCGTACTGGCCCTCGCCCTTTGTGGTCTCTCCGCCTTCGCCCACGGCGCCACACCGGTGAACCTGATCCCGATGCCGGCGCAGCTGAGCGTGAGTGGTCAAGGATTCACCGTGACGCCGCAGACGGCCATCGTGGTCGACAGCGGCGATGCGGATGCGCGCCGCACGGCCGAGTATCTTGCCTCGCTCACGGCTCACACGCGCCATCTGCAACTCGCCGTGAAAGCGGGTGCACCCGGCGAGGGTGCCATCGTGCTCAAGCGCGATCCGCAGGCGCCGGTCGCCAACGCCGAAGGCTATACGCTGGATGTGACGCCCCAAGGCATCCGCATCACGGCGCGCGACGAAGCCGGCCTGTTCTACGGCGCCATCACCGCATGGCAGCTGATGACGCCATCGCCGGGTACCGGCGATGTGCGCGTGGAACCCGCGCATATCCGCGACGAACCACGCTTCGCGTGGCGCGGCATGATGCTGGACTCCGCGCGCCATTTCTGGACACCGGCCGAAGTGCGCACCGTCATCGATCAGATGGCGCAGCACAAACTCAACACGCTACATTGGCATCTCACGGATGACCAGGGTTGGCGCATCGAGATCAAGCGCTACCCCGAACTCACCCGCATAGGCGCCTGGCGCACGCCGCCCACGCTCGGCAAGCAGGCACCGCCGGCTCCTTACGGCGGCTTCTACACGCAGGACGACATCAAGGCCATCGTGGCCTATGCCGCCGAGCGGCATATCACCGTCGTGCCGGAACTCGATATGCCTGGTCACGCGCAGGCCGCGGTCGCTTCGTATCCGGAGCTTGGCGTCACCGGCACGCGACCGCCGGTGTCGGTGGACTGGGGTGTGAATCCTTACCTCTACAACGTCGACGATCACACGCTGCAGTTCCTGCAGAACGTGCTCGACGAAGTGATGGCCTTGTTCCCGTCCACCTATATCCATGTGGGCGGCGATGAAGCGGTCAAGGATCAATGGAAGGCGTCTGCCACCGTGCAGGCGCGCATGAAGACGCTGGGCATCAAGACCGAAGACGCGATGCAGAGCTGGTTCATCGATCAGATGGGCAAGTACCTCGCGGCCCACAATCGTCGCCTGATCGGCTGGGATGAAATCCTCGAAGGCGGCGTGCCGGCGAGTGCCACGGTGATGTCGTGGCGTGGCACGCAGGGCGCCATCGATGCGGCCAAGCTTGGCCACGATGTGGTGCTGTCGCCGGCGCCGCAGCTGTATCTCGACCAGATGCAGAGCGATCTGCCGGACGAGACCACCGGCCGCCTGCCGTCGATGTCGCTGCAGAGCTATTACGACTTCGAGGCAGTGCCCAAGGCGCTGAGCGCGGCGCAGGCGAAACACGTGCTAGGCATGCAGGCCAATCTGTGGACCGAGCATATGCCGACCATGCGGCATGTTCAGCACAACGTGTTCCCGCGCATCGCCGCCTTGTCCGAAGCGGCGTGGACGCCGGCGAAGGAACACGACTGGCACGGTTTCCTCGAGCGCATGCCGTCCCAGTTGGCGCGCTATCGCATGCAGGACATCGCATACGCCGACAGCGCATTCGCGGCGTCGATCGACACGGATCGCAATGCCGCCATCAGCAGCGGCCAGGCCAGCGTGAAGTTATCGAACCAGGCCAAGGTCGGCAGCCTGCACTACACCACCGATGGCCGCGAGCCGGATGCGTCCTCGCCGCTGTATGTGCGTCCCTTCGCGGTGAAGCTGCCCACCACGATCAAGGCCGTGGCACTGGCCGCTGACGGCACGCCGCTGGCTGCCGCGCGTACGCGTGTGCTCGATCTGCCATCGCTGCGCACGCGCACCACGGGTGAGCTGGAGAACTGTCCGGGCAGCGATTTCCGCCTGCGCGTACAGCCCACGCCGGATGCCACCAGCATGGCGCCGACGTATCTGATCAACGTGTTCGACAACTGCCGCATGTATCGCGCGGCCAGGCTCGACGGTATCGCCGCCATCCGCGTGGACACCGCGAGCCTGCCGCGCAACTACGCGCTGGCGCACGAGGCCAAGCTGGTCAAGGCATATCCGTCGGCCACGCCGCAGGGCGAGCTGGTGGTGCATATGGACAGCTGCAAGGGCAAGCAGCTTGCCTCGCTCCCGTTGCCTACCGATCAGCCGGCCACGTTCACCCTGAAGGGCGCCTTGGCGAAACAGGCCGGCACGCATGACTTGTGTCTGGTGTTCACCTCGCCGATCACGGGGCCGATCTACGGTGTGGGCGCGGTGACGCTGGTGCCGGCAGATAAACCAGCACCATGAGTGATGCGCTTCGCCGCCTGCCTTCAGTTGATGCGTTGCGCGGATGTACGGTCGCACTGATGTTGCTGGTCAATGATCCCGGCGATTGGGATCACGTGTACGGGCCGCTGGAACACGCCCAGTGGCATGGTTGCACGCCGACCGACCTGGTGTTTCCGTTCTTCCTGTTCGTGGTGGGCGTCTCCATTGCGCTCGCCATCGGTCCGCGGGTGGAGCAGGGCGCCGACCAAGGGCTGCTGATGCGCGCAGCGCTGAAGCGCGGCCTGCGCATCCTGTTGCTCGGCGTGGCCATCAACCTGTTGGCATGGGCGATCATGCCGCAGGCGCACCTGCGCTTCCCTGGCGTCTTGCAACGCATCGGCGTGTGCTTCGCGGGGGCGGCTGCGTTCGCCATCTACGTCAAGCCGCGTCTGCAATGGATCACCATCGCCGCGCTGCTGCTGGGCTATTGGGTATTGCTGCTGGCGGGAGGTTCGCTGGAGCCGTTCGCCAATATCGTCAGCCGCATCGACTTCGCCATCTTCGGCCACACCGTCTATCAGATCGATCCGGTCAGCGGTCGCGGCCATGACCCGGAAGGACTGTTGGGCTGCCTGCCTTCGCTTGCCACCAGTCTGCTCGGCCTGCGTGCCGGACACTGGTTGCGCGACAAAAACATCAAGGCGCTGGCGCTGTCCGGTATCGCGTACTTGCTGCTGGGCTTCGCATGGTCGCTGCTGTTTCCGCTCAACAAGAATCTGTGGACTTCGTCGTTCGTGCTGTGGACCGCAGGTTGGGCCACGCTCGCGCTGGTGCTGTTCCATGTGCTGATTGACCAGCGCGGTTGGCCGGCCATCGGGCGACGCTTTGGCGTGAATGCCGTGACGGCCTACGGCGGTTCCGAGCTGATGCAGATCCTGCTGCTCGGCCTGGGCATTCTCGATCCCCTCTATCGTCGCGTGTTCGCCAGCTGGATCACGCCGATTGCCGGACCGTACGTGGCGTCGGTGACCTTTGCCATCGCGTTCGTGGCGCTGTGGTGGCTGATCGTCTATGCCATGGATCGGAAGAAGATCTACCTCAAGCTTTGAATACTGTGGGAGCGCACCTTGTGCGCGACAGGCGCCTCGTCGTTCCCGCTCCGTCAGGTTGTCGCGCACAGGGTGCGCTCCCACAAAAAACTCGCGGGTTACCGCGACGTCTCAGCGCGGTGAGCCGGCGCCGGCGCGCTCGCCGTCTTCGGGCAGGTCGTTTGGCAGCGCCACGCGCACGCGGTTGCCGCCCTCCTTCTTCACCTGATACATCGCCGCGTCGGCCGCGCGGGTGAGGTCGCGCGAGGTGTGCCCATGCCGCGGATAAGTCGCCACACCCACGCTGGTCGATGCGTGCAGCGTGCGATCCGCCAGCTGGAATGGCTGGTTGATCGCGGCCCGCAGTTTCTCCGCCACCTGGATGCTGTCGGCCACCGATTGCAGTCGGCACAGCAGCACCACGAATTCGTCGCCACCCATGCGACCCACCACATCGCCTTCGCGCAGATGGCCACGGATGCGCTGCGCCACTTCGCACAGCAGCAGGTCGCCGGTGTGGTGGCCGTAGCGGTCGTTCACCTGCTTGAACTTGTCCAGGTCGATATAGAGCAGGGCGAGATTGCCGCCGAAGCGCGACACGTTCTCCAGCGCCGCCTCGAATTGCTGGTGGAAGAGGTCGCGATTGGCCAGGTCGGTCAGCGGATCGTGTCGCGCGATGTGATGCAGCCGCTGCTCTGCCTGCTTGCGTTCGATTGCCGCCGCGACCTGGGTGGAAACGAATTGCAGCAGCTCCTTGTCGGTTTCCGTATAGCGCGTCGCGTCCGAATAACTCTGCACAACAAGTGCACCCACTGCGGCGCCCTGCGAGCACAGCGGCACGCCCAGCCAGTGCAAGGCGTCAGTGCCGATCACCGGCAGCGATGGGTCGGTCGGCGTGCCAGGCGTGACCAGCAAGGCCTGTCCGGTACGGATCAGTTGCGCGGTCAACGTGCCCGAATCGATGCTTTGGGCGGGCGGCGCCTCGTCGCGTTCGTCGACGAAATACGGAAAACTCAGTTCGGCGTGCAAGGGGTCGTACAGCGCCACGAAGAAATTGTTCGCGGGCAGCAGTGCACCGACGATGCGGTGAATCTCTTCATACAGCGCCGGCAGGTTGTCTGCGGTGTGCGCAGCTTCGGAAATCGCGTGCAGCGCGGCCGTCATCGATTCGGCGCGCTTGAGCGCGGTGATGTCGCGCGCCACCGCAATGCGCACCTGGTCGGCCTCGGACCAGCGCGCCGACCACATGATGTGCACGACCGTGCCGTCCTTGCGGATATAGCGGTTCTGGAAGTGCGACTGCGGCTGGCCGGACATGATGGCGGCGGCCACCTCGATGGTGGCCTGGCGGTCGTCCGGGTGCACCAGCTCGATCATGCGCTTGCCGAGCACTTCCTCCGGCTTGTAACCGAAGATGCGCTCGTAGGACGCACTGACGAAGACGTAGCGCCCCTCCATGTCCACGACACAGATGGCATCCCACAGGAGATCCATGATCTTGTTGAGGAAGTCGGGTTCCATGGGACGCGTTCGGCAGGCTAGGGCTGGCTCGGAGCTGGCGGTATGCCACTCTCAGGCAAGATGCGTGCCGCTACGGTGATCATGGCGCCAACGTCCTCCTCCCAGCGCGCCGGTGCCGGACGCTAGTCGTCCAGCAGCGCCCGGCCAGCATTCCACATCGTGCGGGTCAGTGGTCGGTTCTCGTGCGGGGTCTGCAGCACGACGAGCGTGGTGGTGCTGATGCTGGCGTGGATCTTCAGCAGCCGGTCCAGCACGGTTTCCAGGTGCTGGATGGACATGGCCACCACACGCAGCAGGGCCGAGTCCTCGCCCGCCAGGCGGCGGCAATCGAGCACTTCGGGGATGTCCGCCACCAGCACGCCCACCCGGGCGCAGATGCCGCCATCGCAGCGCAGACGGATCATGGCGTCGATCTCATAACCGAGCTTGCGGGGATTGAGCACGGCGCGGTAACCGGAAATCACGCCGGCTTCCTCCAGCCGCTTCACCCGCTCGGCCACGGCCGGTGGTGAGAGTTTCACCTTGCGTCCGAGCTCGGCGTAACCCAGGCGGGCGTCCTGCTGGAGGGCCTCCAGCAGCAACCAATCCGTGGCGTCCCAGATCGGTTTCGATTCAAAGGTGACTGCGTTCATAGACATTTCGTTCGTTGGCGAAACATCACCATCCTACGCTGATTCATCATTCAAGCGCAGCACGGCAAAACTTACGATGCGCAGTATTCCCCACCCGGATCAAGTCCATGCAAACCCCGGAACGCCTCGATGGGCGCGCGCTGGTTTTTATCGGCATCGCGCTGCTTACCTGGTCGTCGGCCTATGCCGCGATCGCCTATGCGCTGGCTTCGTTCACCCCGGGCGAGGTGGCGCTGGCGCGCCTGGCCATCGGTGCGCTGTGTTTCGCCGCCCTGCTGGTGGTGAAAAAAGTGCCGATGCCTGACAGGCGCGACTGGCCGCAACTGACGCTGCTCGGCGTGATCGGCCTCACCGTGTACCACTTGTGCCTCAATACGGCCGAAACCCGCGTGGCCAGCGGCACCGCCGCCATCTTGATCTCACTTGTGCCCGCGACAACGGCGGCCTTGTCGGCGATCTGGCTGCGCGAACGCCTGTCGCCACGCACGCTGACCGGACTGGGCATCGCGCTGGTGGGCGTGGTGGTGGTCGTGCTGACCAGCGGCAAGGACGTGAAGATCGAACCCATGGCGGCCCTGGTGCTGGTCAGCGTGGTGGCGTGCTCGATCTTCTTCGTGTGGCAAAAGCCGCTATTCGCGCGCAACACCATGCTTGGCGTCACGGGTTTCACCTTCTTCGTCGGTGCTCTCGCCTCGCTGCCGTTTGGCCTGCATCTGCCGCAGGCACTGATGCATGCCCCGGCATCGCATATCGGTGCGCTGTTGTGGCTGGGCATTGCGCCCACCTTCATCGGCTATATCGCGTGGAACGCCGCCCTGCAGCGCGCGCCTGCCTCGCAGGTGAGCAGCTTCATCTATTTCTCGCCGCCGATCGCTGTGTTGATCGGTTGGGTCTGGCTGGGCGAGCGCCCGACGCTGCTGACCCTGGTGGGCGGCGTGATCACGGTGGGTGGCGTGGTGCTCGCCAATGCCCGCCGCCGCGCGCCGGTAAGCGCGCCGGTGGTGGCCGCGCCGGCCAAGCAGCACTGAGGTGGCGCCGCTCCGCTTGGCCGATGTCGCCGCCCAGCTGCCCCAGGCCTGGTCCTCAAGCGTGCTCGCCAGCTTCGGCAACGCGCGCCTGAAGCTGCTGCGCATGGACGAGCGGTCTTACCCGGAAGAAAGCCACGACTACGACGAAGCCCTGCTGGTGCTCGACGGCGTGATGGTGCTGCGCATCCACGGCGAGGTGCTGCGGGTGGAAGCGGGCGAACTGTATGTGGTTCCGGCGGGCATGCCGCACAGTGTGGAGGGCGGCAGTCGCGGTACGCTGCTGATCATCGACACCTGATCAGCGCTGCCGGAGCCGCCGTGACCACGCTCTATATCGCCAACAAGAATTACTCGTCGTGGTCGCTGCGTCCCTGGGTCTTGATGACCCAGCTGGGCATCCCGTTCGAAGAACAGCTGCACGTGTTCGGCGAAGGCTCCAACTGGGATGTGTTTCGCCAGTTTTCACCGAACGGGCGCGTGCCCTGCCTGCACGACGGCGACACCGTCGTGTGGGATTCGCTGGCCATCATTGAGTATCTCGCCGAGCGTCACGCCGGCGTCTGGCCATCCCGACCCGATGCGCGCACCTGGGCTCGTTGTGCCTCGGCAGAAATGCACGCGGGCTTCAGCACGCTGCGCAATGCCTGCGGCATGAGTTGCGGCGTTCGCGTGCGGCTGCATGCGGTCGATGCTGCGCTGAAGGCGGACATCGCGCGCATCAATGAATTGTGGAACGAGGGCCTGGCGCGCTTCGGCGGTCCTTTCCTCGCAGGCGATGCTTTCACGGCTGTCGATGCGTTCTTCGCGCCGGTGGTGTTTCGCATTCAAAGCTACGACATTCCGACGGACGGCGCAGCGACCGCGTATGTCCATCGCATGCTCGCGCTGCCAGCGATGCGCCAGTGGTACACCGCCGCACTGGCCGAGCCGTGGCGCGATCACGCGCACGAGGCGGAAACGCGTCTGTACGGCGATGTGGTCGACGACTTTCGAACGGGCTGATCAGGCCACTTCGGCGGCGGCGTGCCGTTGTCGGCGCGCCTGCCATCGACCGGCGGCCACGAGCAGCAAGGCGACCACGATGAAGGCCGCCAGCACGCCGATCGCATCGATCAGCACCTGCGCATAACCCAGCGCGCGCACGTCGAGGAACGGATAGGGATACCAACCGTTCACCGCGCCACGCAGCAGCACGTAGAAGAAATACCCGGCGGGATAGCTCTGCCACACCAGCACCTGCGACCAACGCAGTCCGCCCTTGGGCACCGCCAGCCACCAGTAGCCGACATACAGCAGCGGCATGGCGTCATGCACGATCACATCCGCCCCCAGCAACCAGCCCGACGGGCTCCACAACTGACGCAGCATCAGGTTGTAGATGGCGCTGACGATCACGATGCTCATCGCCGCCGCCGTCTGCACGCCGGGCCGCGACAGGAACACGCCGAGCCGACTGCGTGGGCCGGTAGCTGCCGCGGTCAATACGCTGGTGGCCAGCAGGTTGGAGAGAATCGTGTAGAAGCCGAGAAACAGCCACACGCCTTCCAGCGCCGTACCGCCGTTGCCCTGGGTCAGGCGGATCGAGAACCACAGCTGTAGCGCCAGGCCGAACCAGCCGAGCAGGGCGGCGAACAGGGCGAGCGGGCGATAGGGCTGCAGCACGGTGTCAATCTCAGGGCGACGCAGCGGCCGTGGCACTAGGCGAAGCCGTTGGTTTTCAGCTGTGAGAACTGCTGGGTTTCCGGGTCATAAAGCACACCCCAGAAATGATTCCCGCCGTCACAGACGATGATGGGCTCGGGCTCTGCCTCTGCCTGAAAAGGAGTGCCAGTGCTTTTGCTCGCAATGTGAGCAACCTTGGCCGGTTTCTCTTTCGGTACTGCGGCGTTGACGTAAATAAAGCGATGGCCGTCGACGATCACACCAAGATATTGCCGAAAGGAAGCCGTCCGATCGCCGATGGATGGGGATATGCCCTGTTGCGTCGCGAGTGTGGCCAATTGGGGAAGCTGGGATTCCAATTCGAGCAACTGGGCAGTCGTAGGCGTCCAGGCTCCAGTGGCATGCGGGGTGTCACGCGAGCACTGCTTCATGGTCGCGTTGAGCGCAGAGACCGGAAGCAACTCGAATCGCTGCTCCTCGGTTGCCCATAGCCTGGGCATGACCAACAGCAGTGGGAGCGCGGCGGCCAGGAGCACCTTGGTGCGAGCCGCCGCAAACATCAGAACTTGTAACCGCGATGAATGGCGACGATGCCGTTGCTGAGGTTGCGCACGTCCACGCGGCCGAAGCCGGCGCGCTCCATCATGCCCTTCAGCGTCTGCTGGTCCGGATGCTTGCGGATCGATTCGGCCAGGTACTGGTAGCTGTCCGCGTCGCCGGCAAACAGCTGGCCGAGCTTGGGCAGCACCTTGAAGGAGTGGAAGTCGTAAAGCTTGCTGAAGAGCTCGCTCTGCACGCGCGAGAATTCCAGCACCAGCGCACGACCACCAGGCTTGAGCACGCGGCAGATATCCGCCAGCGCCTTGTCCTTGTCGGTGACGTTGCGCAGGCCGAAGGCCATGGTCACCGCATCGAAGCTGTTGTCCGGAAACGGCAGGGCTTCGGCGTTGAGCTGGGTCCAGCGCAGGCCCGACACCAGGCCGCGATCGGTCATGCGATCGCGACCCACGCCCAGCATGGCCGCATTGATGTCGCCCACGATGATCTCGCCGTCGGCGCCCACCACCGGCTTGAGCAGGGCGGCGATGTCGCCGGTACCGCCGGCCAGGTCGAGCACGCGATCGCCGCGGCGCACGCCGCTGATGGCGACGAAGTGGCGCTTCCACAGGCGATGGATGCCGAACGACATCAGGTCGTTCATCAGGTCATAGCTGCTCGCGACCGAAGTGAACACCTGGCCGACTAGCTTCTGCTTGTCGGCGACAGGGACGTCGCGGAAACCGAAATGGGTGGTGTTGGGGGACTGGTCGTTCATGGGGTAATGGTAGCGGATTGGGGTTGGGCTTCGTCGTGTGGGACGTCTGCTTTGCTCCCTCTCCCCGCCGGGGAGAGGGCTGGGGTGAGGGGCGGGTGCTCGCGGGAACGTGTCTATTCGTCGTCCCGGCGAAAGTCGGAAGCGCACCTGTGCGCGACCAGCCTACGGAGCGGTAGACCCCAGCGCTGCGGTCGCGCACAAGGTGCGCTCCTACAAGTGTGCGCCCGGGCCCGTGGGTGACGGCCTGCTCTTTGTGGGAGCGCACCCTGTGCGCGACGAACCTACGGAGCGATACACCGCGGCGTGGCCGTCGCGCACAGGGTGCGCTCCCACAGACAAGCGGGCAGGACGGTGGCTGAAGGGCTGAGGCCGATGCGCAGCAAGAGAATGCGGCCCTCACCACACCCAAGTGCACACCACACAAAAGAAAAACGCCGCCCAGCGGCGGCGTTTTCCCAACATCCAAATTCTTGCGACTACCGACAGCGAAGCGCTTACTTCGCCTGATCCACAATCCAATGCACCGCCGCCTTCACCTGCTCATCGGTCAGCGCCGGATTGCCGCCCTTGGCCGGCATCATGTTGCCATCCGGGCCCTTGTAGCCGTCGATGGCATGCTTGACCAGGGTGTCGATGCCCTCGGCCACGCGCGGACCCCAGTTGGCCTTGTCGCCCAGTTTGGGCGCACCGGCGACGCCGGCGGTGTGGCAGGCGTGGCAGAGGTTGTCGTAGATGGTCTTGCCGTCGGTGCTGCCGCCGTAGGCCACTTGCGAGGCGGCAGCCTTGGCGGCGGCTTCCTGCGCGGCCTGCATGGCGGCGCGGCCGGTGTCGCCGGCGTAAACCGCACCGGCCGGCGCGATGCGGGCCTGGGTTTGTGCGGTGGTCTGGGGATTTATTTCCTTCGGCTCGTGGTCGTAGATCCACCAGGCGCCGCCGATCAGCAACAGGGTCAATACACTCAGGCCCGCGATCAGCATGGAAAAGCTGCGCATGAAGCTCTGGTCGGACTTCGTCATGGAACCGCTCACGCAATGACTCCAATTCAATGGACAGATCAATGGACAGCCGAAGAGGCCGGATTAGCTATGGTTCAGGCAACAATTAGCCGAGTATAGACGAAGGCCGCGGCAAGTTTCAGTCGGGTCGGGCGGACAACGTGTCGCGCCCGAATAAGCCCTGATTTCATGCAAGTTTCGTCATTTGGACGCGATACGCTTGGAAAACCCTGCCATCGGTCATGGGGCACCCCTGTCAACTGGCATTGTCTATTTTCGTTGATCTGACCCTATCCTTTCACTCGACACATAGGTCAGGCGCGCGGAGCGCACCGGTGGGGTCGGGTGGCCTGTCTTTCATTCTGGGAGTTTTTTCATGTCGCGTTTTTGGAAGATCGCGCTGATCGTTGTGGCCGTGATCGTGGTGGGAGCCGTGGGCTTCCGTCTGCTGCATAAGCCCGCTGCCGAGGAAGGCGCACAGGGTCAGCACCGCGGTCAGCACAAGGGACAGGGACAGGCCGACGGCGATGCCTCGGACAAGGACAAGGATAAGGACGCCGCACCGGTGCCGGTGACGGTGGAGCCGGTGCTCAAGCAGGATGTGCCGGTCTACCTGACCGCGCTGGGCACGGTTCAGGCGCTCAACACCGTCACCATCAATCCGCAGATCAGCGGCCAGATGCTGAGCATCAACTTCAAGGAAGGCCAGGAAGTGAAGAAGGGCGACCTGCTGGCGCAGATCGACCCGCGTCCGTTCCAGGCCGCCTACGACCAGTCCACTGCCAAGCAGCAGCAGGACGAGGCGCAGCTTTCCACCGCGCAGAGCACGCTCAAGCGCAACGACGCGCTGGTGGCCCAGGGCTATGTGGCGCAGCTGGACATGGACACCTTCCGCAACAACGTGGCCAATCTCGCCGCGATGGTGTCGGCCGACAAGGCCGCCGTGCGCGCCGCCAAGGTCAACCTCGACTACACCCACATCGTCTCGCCGATTGACGGCGTGGCCGGCATCCGCAACGTGGATCCGGGCAATGTGGTCACCACCACCACCGCGGTGGTGACGCTCACCCAGATCCATCCGATCTATGTGATGTTCACCCTGCCGGAGCAGAACCTGGAGATGGTGCGCGCTGCCGCCGCCTCGGGCGATCCGCTGGAAGTGCTGGCGCTGGACCGCTCCGACGCGCACACCATTGCGGACGATGGCACGCTCAACGTGGTCGACAACCAGATCGACACCACCACCGGCACGTTCAAGCTGCGCTCGGTGTTCCAGAACGCCAAGAGCGAGCTGTGGCCGGGCCAGTTCGTCAATACGCGCCTGAAGGTGCGCACCGTGAAGGGCGGCCTGGTGATCCCGGCGCAGGCGGTGCAGCGCGGTCCGGATGGCGACTACGTGTACCTGGTGCAGCAGGACCAGACGGTCAAGATGAACCCGGTCAAGGTGGCCGGTGAAGTGGGCGACAGCCACGTGATGATCGGTTCGGGCCTGGCGCTCAACGATCTGGTGGTGACCGAAGGCCAGTTCCGCCTCAAGCCGGGCAGCAAGGTCAAGGCGCTCAAGCCGGGTGAAGTGCCGGCAGCGCCGACCGCGGCCGAGATGGACAAGGCCAAGAAGAACGCCAAGCAGGGCGGCCGCCGCGGCGGCTGATTTGAGAGGGGCGAGGGGTGGGTGGCGAGGGCGCGACAACCGGGCCCATCGCCACTCATGAAGGCTGGCGAGCAGTTCGGGTTTGCGCCCTCGCTACTCGCTGCTAACCCCTTCAGCAACGACACGGGGCGCCGCAGGACAGGCACCCGCCACACACATCGACGGCTAACCCCATGGGCTTCTCCACACTCTTCATTCGCCGACCGATCGCCACCTCGCTGTTGATGGTGGCGGTGCTGTTGCTCGGCATCCTCGGCTACCGCGAGCTGCCGGTGTCGGCGCTGCCCGAGATCGACGCGCCCAGCCTGGTCGTGACCACGCAATATCCGGGCGCCAGCGCATCGACCATGGCGTCCCTGGTCACCACGCCGCTGGAACGCAATTTCGGCCAGATTTCCGGCCTCGCCATGATGACCTCCGACTCGTCGGCGGGTCTGTCCACCATCGTGCTGCAGTTTGCGATGGACCGCGATATCGATATCGCGGCGCAGGACGTGCAGGCGGCCATCAACCAGGCGCGCGGCACGCTGCCGAGCACGCTGCCGTATCCGCCGGTGTACAACCGCGTGAATCCGGCCGACGCGCCGATCATCACGCTCAAGCTCACCTCCGACAGCCTGCCGCTGCGCGAAGTGAACAACTACGCCGACTCCATCCTCGCGCAGAAGCTCTCGCAGGTGCAGGGCGTGGGCCTGGTGTCGATTGCGGGCAACGTGCGCCCGGCCGTGCGCGTGCAGGTCAATCCGTCGCAGCTGGCCAACCTCGGCCTCACCATGGAGGACGTGCGCAGCTCGCTCACCGAGGCCAACGTGAACGCGCCCAAGGGCACGCTCAACGGCGCCACGCAGTCCTACAGCATCGGCACCAACGACCAGCTGGCCGATGCGGCCGAATACAAAGACACCATCATCGCGTACAAGAACAACGCGCCGGTGCGACTGTCGGACGTGGCCAACGTGATCGACGGCGTGGAGAACGACCAGCTCGCCGCCTGGGCCAATGGCAAGCCCGCCGTGCTGCTCGACATCCGTCGCCAGCCGGGCGCGAACATCGTGCAGACGGTGGAGCAGATCCGCAACATCCTGCCGCAGCTGCGCGCCGTGTTGCCGGCGGACGTCCATCTGGATGTGTTCGCCGACCGCACCATCACCATCCGCGCCTCGGTCGAAGACGTGCAGTTCACCCTGATCCTCACCATCTTCCTGGTGGTGGCGGTGATCTTCGTGTTCCTGCGTCGCCTGTGGGCCACCATCATTCCGTCGGTGGCGGTGCCGTTGTCGCTGATGGGTACGTTCGGCGTGATGGCCTTCACCGGCATGTCGCTGGACAACCTCTCGCTGATGGCGCTCACCGTAGCCACCGGCTTCGTGGTGGACGATGCGATCGTGATGATCGAGAACATCGTGCGCTACATCGAGCAGGGCAAGGACGGCAAGGAAGCGGCCGAGATCGGTGCGAAGGAAATCGGCTTCACCGTGCTGTCGTTGACGGTGTCGCTGATCGCGGTATTCCTGCCGCTGCTGCTGATGCCGGGCGTCACCGGTCGCCTGTTCCACGAATTCGCCTGGGTGCTCACCATCGCGGTGGCCATCTCGATGCTGGTGTCGTTGACGCTGACGCCGATGATGTGCGCCTACCTGCTCAAGCCCGACGCGCTGCCCGAGGGCGACGACGCGCACGAGCGCCACGCCGCCGCCGGCAAGAAAACCTGGTGGACGCGAACGGTCAACGTGTACGAGAGCTCGCTGGACTGGGTGCTCGGCCACCAGCGCTTCACCCTGTTGGTTGCAGCGGCGGCAGTCGTGCTCACCGTGTTCCTCTACGTCGTGATTCCGAAGGGCTTGTTGCCCGAGCAGGACACGGGCCTGGTCACCGGCGTGGTGCAGGCCGACCAGAATGTGGCGTTCCCGCAGATGGAAGTGCGCACCAAGGCCGTCGCCGATGCATTGCGTCGCGACAAGGCCGTGACAGGCGTGGCTGCCTTCATCGGCGCCGGTTCGATCAACCCGACGCTCAACCAGGGCCAGCTCAGCATCGTGCTGAAGGATCGCGGCGACCGCGACGGCCTGGACGAGGTGCTGGCGCGACTGCAGAAGGAAGCGGCCGGCATTCCGGGCGTGGAGCTGTACCTCAAGCCCGTGCAGGACGTGACGCTGGATAGCCGCGTATCGGCCACCGAGTACCAGTACTCGATGTCCGACGTGAACGCGACCGAGCTCTCCGGCTACGCCAACCAGATGACGCAGGCGCTGCGCGAACTGCCCGAGCTGGCCGACGTCGACAACAACCTCGCCGACCAGGGTACCTCGCTCAAGCTCACCATCGATCGCGAAAAGGCCAGCCGCCTGGGCGTGCCGGTGCAGACCATCGACGACACGCTGTACGACTCGTTCGGCCAGCGCCAGATCTCCACCATCTTCACCCAGCTCAACCAGTACCGCGTGGTGCTCGAAGTGGCGCCGCAGTTCCGCACCAGCACCGCGCTGCTCAACCAGCTCACGGTCAAGAGCAATGGCAGCGGCGCGCTGACCGGCAGCAATGCCACCGCGTTCGGCCAGGTGGCCTCGAGCAACTCGTCCACCAGCACGGGTCTGGGCGTGGCCAATACCGGCGTGATCATCGGTGGCGGCGGCACCATTCCGCTGGCTTCGCTGGCCACGGCTCAAGTGACCACGGCGCCGCTGGTGGTGAGCCATCAGCAGCAGTTGCCGGCGGTGACGGTGTCGTTCAACCTCGCGCCGGGTTATTCGCTGTCCGAGGCGGTGGATGCGATTCGTGGGGTCGAGCAGAAGCTCAACTTCCCGCCGCAGGTGCGTGGCCAGTTCATCGGCAAGGCGGCGGAGTTCTCCACCTCGCTCACCAATGAAGTGCTGTTGCTGGTTGCCTCCATCGTGGTGATCTACATCGTGCTGGGCGTGCTGTACGAGAGCTACATCCACCCGCTGACCATCATCTCGACCCTGCCGCCGGCCGGCGTGGGTGCGTTGCTGGCGCTCATCCTGTGCGATATGAGCCTGTCGGTGGACGGCATCGTGGGTATCGTGCTGCTGATCGGTATCGTGAAGAAGAACGCGATCATGATGATCGACTTCGCGATCGAGGCGCAGCGCGACGGCATGAATCCGCGCGAGGCGATCCGTCGCGCGTGTCTGCTGCGCTTCCGCCCGATCATGATGACCACGGCAGCGGCCATGCTCGGTGCATTGCCGCTGGCGCTGGGCAATGGCATCGGCGCGGAACTGCGCCGTCCGCTGGGCGTGTCCATCGTCGGCGGCCTGCTCTTGTCGCAGTTGGTGACGCTGTACACCACGCCGGTGATCTATCTCTACATGGAACGCTTCGCCGACTGGCTGAAGGAGCGTCGCGAACAGCGCGCGCTGGCGCGTGCGCAGACGCGAGGCGCCATGTAATGGCAACCACGCCGATCCGGCACCTGCCGGGTCGGCGGCAAAACCACGAAAGGGGCGCGGCCGGGATGGCGCGCCCCTTTTCGTTGTGCAATTTCCCCAGGTCCGGAGTGACGACATGAGCAAACTGAGAAAGCCGCAGGTCTGCGTGCTGGGCAGCGCCGAACCGGGCTCGCAGGCCTATGAGCTGGCCGGTCAGGCAGGCGAGCTGTTGGCGAGATCAGGTATCACCGTGGTCAGCGGTTGCGGCAGTCCCGCCACGCGGCACGCGGCGCAGCGAGCCATCGACTCGGGCGGACTGGTCCTGAGCATCATTCCGGCCGATGCGATGCCAGAGGACGACTGGCCCGCCAGCGTAGTCATTCCCTGCGGCATGGGCGACGCGCGCAACCTGTTGATGGCGTTGGCGGGAGACGCCTGCCTGGTGATCGGCGGACGCGCCGGCACGATCTCCGAAGTGTGCCTGGCCTGGCTGCATCATCGTCCGCTGCTGCCGTTGACCGGTTGCGGCGGCTGGTCAGACGGGCTGCTGCAGAACCCGCCCGACGAGCGCGGCAATTCGCCCATCCTGCCGTGGGATTCCATGGCCGCGCTCAAAGCGCAGCTGCAATCCCTGAGACTCCTGCATTTAGACGTCTAATACCGATTGACTTCCAGCCACCTGCGCCGGAATGACGGCGAGGAGATATTCCGTCGATCCACGCTCAAACGGCTTCAACCAAACCGACCGTCATGCGTTCTTGCGTTAATGTGCGGTATATACGTACCTTCGTGCGCGCGCCTCCTCAGTGGTGTGCGGCTTCTTTGAATTCCTTCGCGCCCCGCGCGTCGTACCTGGTTTCCTGACGGCATGAACATTTCCGGTCCTTTCATTCGCCGCCCGATCGGTACCTCGTTGCTGGCCATGGGCGTCTTCGCCGTAGGCCTGATCTGCTACGCGCTGCTTGGCGTGGCCGCGTTGCCGAATATGCAGTTCCCGGTGATCTTCGTGCAGGCCAGCCAGGCCGGCGCCAGCGCCAGCACCATGGCCTCCACCGTGGCTGCGCCGCTTGAGCGCCACCTCGGCCAGGTGCCGGGCATCGACACCATGCGCTCGTCCAGCTCGCTGGGCAGCACGCAGGTGTTCCTGATGTTCGAGGCGGGTCGCAATCTCGACTCGGCAGCGCGCGACGTGCAGGCGGCGATCAATGCCGCGCAGTCGGACCTGCCCAGCGGACTCAATGCGCCGCCGAGCTACCAGAAGGCCAACCCCAACGACGATCCGATCATCGCCTTCGCACTGACCTCGGAAACGCAGTCGGCGCGCGAGCTCTACGACATCGCCGATTCGCTGCTCGCGCAGCGCATTCGCCAGCTCGAAGGCGTGTCGGAAGTGGACATCCTCGGCGCTGCGACACCGGCCATCCGCGTCGACGTCAACCTGCGCCAGCTCAACGCGCTGGGCCTCTCGCCGGACCAGCTGCGCAATGCGCTCACCGCGGCCAACGTGACCTCGCCGCAGGGCTTCCTGTCCGACGGCAAGACCACCATGGCGGTGACCGCCAACGATTCGCTGCACAACGCGGCCGACTTCGCCAGCCTGGTGATCGCCTCCAACAACGGCACGCCGGTGCGCTTGTCCGACGTGGCGAAGGTGTACGACGGCCTGCAGGACGCGTATCAGGCGGCGTGGTTCCAGGGCAAGCCGGCGATCCTGATGTACGTGTATCGCCAGTCCACCGCCAACATCATCGGCACGGTGGATCGCGTCAAAGATGCGGTGCCGCTGCTGCGCGATTACCTGCAGCCCGGCACCACGCTGACGCCGTACTTCGACGGCACACCCACCATCCGCGCCTCGCTGCATGAAGTGCAGGCCACTCTGCTGATCAGCCTGTTGATGGTGATGCTGACCATGGCGCTGTTCCTGCGCCGGCTGGCGCCCACCCTGATCGCCACGGCGGCGGTGCCGTTGTCGCTCGCTGGTGCGGCGATGGTGATGTATGTGCTGGGCTTCACCCTCAACAACCTCACCTTGCTGGCGCTGGTGATTGCGATCGGCTTCGTGGTGGACGATGCGATCGTGGTGATCGAGAACATCGTGCGCCACATCGACCAGGGCATGACGCGGATGGAGGCGGCGCTGGCGGGCGCCAAGGAGATTGGCTTCACCATCGTCTCCATCACCGCGTCGCTGGTAGCGGTGTTCCTGCCGCTGTTGTTCATGAGCGGCATCACCGGCCTGTTCTTCAAGGAATTCACCATCACGCTGGTAGCGGCGATCATCGTTTCGGCGTTGGTCTCGCTCACGCTCACCACCTCGCTGTGCGGCCAGTTCCTCAGCGGCCACGAGCAGGACAAGCCGACCACGAAGGTGGGCGTGGCCTTGGAGAAATTCCAGGCCGGCATGCTCGGCGTGTACTCGCGCTGCCTGAAGTTCTCGATCAAGCACGCGCTGGCGTTCTCGCTGACCCCGCTGGTGCTGATCGCCATCACCATCCTGTTGTTCGGCCAGGTGAAGACCGGCCTGTTCCCGCCGCAGGACACTGGCCTTATCCGTGGCCGCGCCACCTCCGGCGCCACCGTGTCGTTCCAGGATGCGGTGGCCCGCCAGCAGCGCCTGATCGACATGCTCAAGAAGGACCACGACGTGGCGCGCGTGGGCTCGCGTCTGGGCACGAGCCGCCAGGGTTCCTCGGGCACCTTCGACATCGAATTGAAGACGCATGCGCAAGGCCGCAAGGACGATACGTTTGCCGTGCTGGCGCGCCTGAGCGCCAAGGCGGCGCGCTACCCGGATCTCAATGTACGACTGCGTCCCATCCAGGATCTGCCGAGTTTCGGCGGTGGCGGCGGCACCAGCCAGGGCGCGCAGTATCAGGTGTCGCTGCAGGGCGACAATCCCGAAGAGCTCACCTTGTGGCTACCCAAACTCGTCGCCGAGCTGAAAAAGAATCCCAAGCTCAAGGACGTGGGCAGTGATGTCGACGACGCCGGCCTGCAGCAGAACATCGTGATCGATCGCGACAAGGCCGCGCGTCTTGGCGTGGGCATCGGGACCATCGATGGCGCGCTGTACAACGCGTTCGGCCAGCGCCAGATCAGCACGATTTATTCCGACCTCAACCAGTACAAGGTGGTCGTCAACGCGTTGCCGAATCAGACGGCCACGCCGGCGGCCATCGATGCAGTCTACGTGGCCAGCACCAACGGCAAGATGGTGCCGCTCACGGCGTTCGCGCAACAGGTGCCAGGCCTCGCGCCGACCCAGATCTCGCACGAAAACCAGTACACCGTGATGAGCATGAGCTTCAATCTCGCGCCCGGCGTGAGCATGGGCGAGGCCTTGGAGATCATCCAGCAGACTGGCTCGCAGATGCGCCTGCCGGGTGACATCCGCATCAATATCGGTGGCGATTTCCGCCGCTTCCAGCAATCGCAGAGCGGCATGCTATGGCTGCTGCTGGGCGCGGTGGTCACCGTCTACATCGTGCTGGGCATGCTGTATGAGAGCCTGATCCATCCGGTGACCATCCTCTCCACGCTGCCCGCGGCAGGTGTCGGCGCGTTGCTGGCGCTGTGGTACACGGATACCGAGCTGTCGGTGATCGCGCAGATTGCGCTGGTCTTGTTGATCGGCATCGTCAAGAAGAACGCGATCATGATGATCGACTTTGCCCTCGTGTCGCGGCGCGAACATGGCCTGAGTCCGGCAGAGGCGGCCTATGAAGCGAGCATGGTGCGCTTCCGCCCGATCATGATGACGACGATGGTGGCGATTCTTGCCGCTGTGCCGATCGCGATCGGCCTGGGCGAGGGTTCGGACCTGCGTCGCCCGCTGGGTATCGCCTTGATCGGCGGCCTGCTGATTTCGCAAAGCCTGACCCTGCTCAGCACGCCGGCGCTGTATGTGATTTTCTCCTGCCTGGCCGATCGCTACTCCGCGTGGCGTGCACGGCGTCGTGCGCCCAAGCGTCATCCGGCCGTCGAGGGCGTCTGATCAAACGCATTCCTGTGGGAGCGCACCCTGTGCGCGACTGCGGCGGCGCAGAATCCGCGCTCCGTCGCCGGTCGCCCACAGGGTGGCCTCCCACAAAAAAACCTCGCCGCACCATACGTTTGCGCATGGCTACACCCCCACGCTTTCGCCCCTTCCGCGAAATCGTGACAATGAGGGGCTTTCGTCCGCCCGTTTCGACCCCATGTCGAACGCTTCGGGCGACGTGTGCGTCCGCGCACGGCGCTGCCTTCGGGCGCGCAACCCCCAATTTGAATACGCCGTAGCCAGCGAGGTCATAGCAGACAATGTCGAACACGCCCAAGATCATCTACACGCTCACCGACGAAGCGCCGTACCTCGCCACGCATTCGCTGCTGCCGATCATCAAGGCCTTCACCGCTACCGCCGGCATCCAGGTGGAGACGCGTGACATCTCGCTGGCCGGCCGCATCATTGCCCAGTTCCCGGACATCCTCCCGGACAACCAGAAGATCGCCGACGATCTGACCGAGCTGGGCAAGCTGGCGACCACGCCGGAAGCCAACATCATCAAACTGCCCAACATCAGCGCCTCGATGCCGCAGCTCAAGGCCGCGATCAAGGAGCTGCAGTCCCAGGGCTACGCGCTGCCGGACTATCCGGAAGATCCCAAGGACGTCAGTGAGTGGAACGTCAAGGCGCGCTACGACAAGGTGAAGGGCAGCGCCGTGAACCCCGTGCTGCGCGAAGGCAACTCCGATCGCCGTGCACCGCTCTCGGTGAAGAACTATGCGCGCAAGCATCCGCACAAGATGGGCGCGTGGAGCAAGGATTCGAAGACGCACGTGTCGCATATGGACGGCGGCGACTTCTACGGCAGCGAGAAATCGACGGTCGTTGAAAAAGCCACCAGCGTGAAGATCGAGTGGTTCGGCAAGGACGGCTCGAACACGGTGCTGAAGGAAAAGACCGCGCTGAAGGACGGCGAGATCATCGACGTCGCCGTGATGAGCAAGAAGGCGCTGACCGCTTTCATCGACGCGCAGATCGAAGACGCGAAGAAACAGGGCGTGCTGTTCTCGCTGCATCTCAAGGCGACCATGATGAAGGTCTCCGACCCCATCATGTTCGGCTTCGCCGTCAACGAGTTCTACAAGGACGTGCTGACCAAGCACGCCGATGCGCTCAAGAGCGTGGGCTTCGAGCCGAACAACGGCATCGGCGACCTGTACGCGCGACTCGGCCAGTTGCCTCAGCCGAAGCAGGATGAAATCCTCGCCGACATCAAGGCCGAATACGCCAACCGCCCGGCGCTGGCCATGGTCAATTCGGACAAGGGCATCACCAACCTGCACGTGCCGAGCGACGTGATCATCGACGCTTCGATGCCGGCGATGATTCGCGACTCCGGCAAGATGTGGAACACCGAAGGCAAGCTGCAGGACACCAAGGCGGTAATTCCCGATCGCAGCTACGCCGGTGTCTACGCCGTCGTCATCGACGACTGCAAGGCGAACGGTGCGTTCGATCCGGCCACCATGGGCAGCGTGCCCAACGTAGGCCTGATGGCGCAGGCCGCCGAAGAATACGGTTCGCACGACAAGACCTTCAAGATCGCCGGCGACGGCGTGGTCAAGGTGATCGACGAAGCCGGCAAGGTGCTGCTGGAGCAGCCGGTGGAAGCGGGCGACATCTGGCGCATGTGCCAGACCAAGGACGCGCCGATCCAGGACTGGGTGAAGCTCGCCGTCTCGCGTGCGCGCCTGTCCAACACGCCGGCCGTGTTCTGGCTCGATGCGAACCGCGCACATGACACGCAGGTGATCAAGAAGGTCGAGCGCTATCTGAAGGATCACGATTTGTCGGGTCTGGACATCCGCGTGCTGTCGCCGGTCGACGCCACCAAGTTCTCGCTCGAGCGCATCCGCAAGGGTCAGGACACCATCTCGGTGACCGGCAACGTGTTGCGCGACTACCTCACGGATCTCTTCCCGATCATGGAGCTGGGCACCAGCGCGAAGATGCTCTCCGTGGTGCCGCTGATGGCTGGCGGCGGCCTGTTCGAAACCGGTGCCGGCGGTTCGGCGCCCAAGCACGTGCAGCAGTTCGTGGAAGAGGATTACCTGCGCTGGGATTCGCTGGGCGAATTCCTCGCCATCGCCGCGTCGCTGGAACATCTGGCCAACCGTTACGACAACGCCGACGCCCGCGTGCTGGCCAAGACGCTGGACGAAGCGAACGGCAAGATCCTCGACAACAACAAGTCGCCGGCCCGCAAGGTCGGTGAACTGGACAACCGCGGCAGCCACTTCTACCTGGCCATGTACTGGGCACAGGCACTCGCCGCGCAGAACGACGACGCCAAGCTCAAGGCGAAGTTCGAGCCGATCGCCAAGGCGCTGACCGAGAACGAAGCAAAGATCATCGGCGAGCTCAACGGCGCACAGGGCAAGCCCGTCGACATCAAGGGCTACTACCACGCGAACGTCGAGCTGATCACCAAGGCCATGCGCCCGAGCAAGACCTTCAACGACGCACTGGCGCCGTTGCAGGGCTGAGCCAACTGTCGACCAAGCAAGTGAAATAGAAGGGCGCCGATGGCGCCCTTCTGCTTTTGGTGCAGTACGTTGGCGACAGTTGGCACGAAATAATCAGATTGACCGGCGCCAGAGCGAAGAGCACGTTGTTGCGGTGAGCCAATTTCCGCTCGACCCCGGAGAAATCGGGAGGGTTCGTACGGCTTTCCTGGCGCCTTTCGGGCAGGCCTCGTTGTTGAATTCTGGGATCTTTGAAGAGGCCGGGCACACCGTGTCGCGGCTGTGGGCCAGATGGAAATCGACCATCCATTTGGGGACCGCATCACCCTGGCCGGTCAAAATGATCCGGATGCGCGCTCGCTGGAGAACAACAGTCATGCTGACACCATCAATCATTCGAAGTGACGCACACAGCATTCGCAGGGCCTGGCGTCTCTTGCCGTGGCTGGCGTTGTGTCCATCGCTCGCGCTCAGCGCAACGCCCCATGGCGCAGCCAACCTCTGGTTGTTCGAGCAGCCGGAGCAAGCGGCGCCGCTGTATCGCGCACGCATCGCCGGCAGCGCGACGTTTCAGCACTACACGGCCAACGCGACGCTGGCATTCGCCTGTCGTACGGATGGCGGACGCGTATCGATGGAACTGGTGATCGACCCCAAGGCATTGGGCTTTGATACGGACCCATTTGAGGGGCCTGACGCGACGGCGCACGGTCCCCTCGTCGTGACGGGTATGCCGGCGACATCCGTCAAGCTGAAGGTTGGCGGCTGGTATGGCGATGGCGGTGCGTTCAATGTCGGTACGCCGTTCGTGTTTGGCGCGTCCACGGGCGACATTGATGCGGTGGCGAAACAGGGGCTCGCAGGCGGTGGAAGCGTGACGCTCGCCATACCGGCTGCCAAGGGCGGCGAGACGCTTAAGGCGACATTTCGCTGGCCGGACGACAGCGGCGTGTTGAAACGCGTCGTCGCGCCTTGCCTGGGCGCGCCAGCATCTCGCGGGCCATGATGAACGCCGCGTTGATGCGAAACCAAACGGCAGCTGGATAAAGATCCATCGGCTGTCGCCGTTCTCCGCGAGCCAGCGTTCTAGAATGGCGCGCAGGCAGCGGCGTCGGCTCGCCGAACGCACCTCCACAAGGAACCCGGCTGCTGCACGCGTGTCTCAAAGCAGCCCTTCAAGGAATTCGAAACGATGACACCCACCCGCCTGGCTCGTTCGTTATCCATGCTCCTGCTGACGGGGCCGCTCGCCATGGCGGGCACGGCGGTTGCACAGCAGGCACCTGCGCCGGCAAGCAGCGCGGCGGGCCAGGTGCAGAATCTCGAAGCGGTGACCGTCAGCGGCATCCAGCCCGGCCCCGGCCTGTGGAAGGTGAGCAAGGGCGATCACGTGATGTGGGTGCTCGGCACGTTGTCGCCGCTGCCCGACAAAATCCAATGGAAGACCGACGAAGTCGAGCAAACCATCGCCGAGTCGCAGGAGGTGTTGGGGCCGCCGTCGGTATCGCTCAAGCCCAAGACCAATTTCTTCGGCAAGCTCTTCCTGCTGCCGTCGCTGGTGGGCGCACGCAAGAACCCGGATGGCCAAACGTTGCAGCAAATGGTGCCGGCGCCAGACTATGCGCGCTGGCTGACGCTGAAGAAGCAATACATCGGCAACGACAGCGGCATCGAGAACTGGCGCCCGATCTTTGCCGCGGTCGAGTTGTACGACAAGGCGATCAAGCACTACGGACTCACCTCCTCCGGCGGCGTGAAGGATTCGGTCCGCAATATCGCCAAGAAGCACAACGTCAACTTCGTCACGGCGCGCTACACAGTGATGATCGAGGAACCGCGCAACGCGGTGAAGACGTTCAAGACATCGCCCATGGACGACCGCGAATGCTTCGGCCGCACGCTCGATACCGTGGAGCGCGATATGGGCCGAATCACCGAGCGCGCGAATGCCTGGTCTACGGGCGATATCGACACGCTGCGCAAGCTGCCGATGAACGACCAGCGCGAAGCATGCATCTCGGCCGTGACCGAGGCGGGCTTCGCCAAGCAGCTGGGTTTCAACGATGTGAAGCAGAAGGCCGATGCCTTGTGGATAGGCGCGGCGGAACAAGCACTTTCCACCCATACGCAGACCTTCGCCATGCTTCCGATGGAAGAAGTGCTGTCGCCGAAAGGTCTGATCGCCCGCCTCAAGGCCCAGGGCTACCAAGTCGAAGCGCCCGACGGCAGCGACGCGGAAGGCGTGGCGTCCCCCTCCCCATCGCCTTGAACCTGGCGCTCCCGCCTCCCCCGTGGGAGCGCACCCTGTGCGCGACAGCCTTTCGCGAAAACCTCAACCGCTCGCCTGATCCAACGCCGCAATCTCATCCTTGCTCAACTGCAAGCTCACGCCACCCAGCAATTCCTTCAGCTGCGGCACCGTGGTCGCACTCGCGATCGGTGCCGTTACGCTTGGCCGCGCAATCAACCACGCCAGGGCCACCTGTGCAGGCGTCGCGCTGTGCGCCTTGGCCACCTTGTCGAGCGCCTCGAGCACACGCAGCCCGTGTGGGTTGAGGAATTTCTGCACGGCGCCGCTTCGGGCTGCGCTCTTGGCGAGATCCGCCGCGCTGCGGTATTTGCCGCTCAAGAAGCCGCTGGCCAGCGCGTAGTAGTTGATGACGCCGATGTTTTCCGCGACCACCAGTGGTTCCAGTTCCTTCTCGTAACCGCCACGGCTGACCAGGTTGTACTCCGGCTGCAGCGTTTCGTATCGCGGCAAGCCGTGTTCGGCGGAGACTTTCAAGGCCTCGGCAAAGCGGTCTGCCACATAGTTCGACGCGCCGATCACGCGCACCTTGCCCTGTTCGATCAGCTTGCCGAAGGTCTCGAGCGTTTCATGCAAGGGCACCGTGGCGTCGTCTTCATGCGCCTGGTAGAGATCGATGTAGTCGGTCTGCAGGCGCTTGAGCGAACCTTCGACCGCCTGGTTGATGTTCATCGGCGACAAGCCGGGATGCTCCGCCCACTTCGCCACCTTGGTGGCGATCACCACCTTGTCGCGCTTGCCGCTGCGCTTGAGCCACTTGCCGATGATGGTTTCCGATTCGCCGCCGTAATTGCCGGGAACCCATGCCGAATAGACGTCCGCGGTGTCGATCAGGTTGAAGCCCGCGTCGACGAACGCATCGAGCAGCTCGAACGAGCGTTGTTCATCCGCGCTCCAGCCGAAGACGTTGCCACCGAAAGCCAGCGGCGCGACGGAAAGGGAGGATCGACCCAGGGGACGCAGTTGCATGGATGTGCTCCGTGTTCGATGTGGGGAAGAAAATCTTGGGGCATACTCGGGTGCCAAGGCCCGCGAGTATACGCGCCGCCCGTGTGATGCCCAGGCGAGCACGATGGCCTAGCGACAGCGAAGGAGGACGGATGAATAGCAAGATGACCGCACTGCGGTGTGCAGTTTTGACCGGTTTGGTTGTGATGGGATTGTGCACGTCGGCCGGCGCGGCGCCGTCGCAAACCACGGCCCGGCCGTGGAACGACACCACGCTTTCGCCTGATGCGCGCGCCCAGCTGCTGCTCGCGCAACTCACCCAGGACGAAAAATTCCAGCTGATCCGCAGCTACTACGCCGGTCCGGATCGTCCCGCCACGGCGCCGTTCCCGAAGGGCGCGATTGCATCGGCCGGCTACGTTCCACCCATCGAACGGCTTGGCATCCCGGCACTGGAAGAAAGCGATGCGGGCCTGGGCGTGGCCAGCTCCGACCGCATGCGTCCCGGCGATCACGCCACGCCGCTGCCGGCAGGCCCGGTGACGGCAGCGAGCTGGGATCCGCAGGTCGCCTATCGCGGTGGCGCGATGATAGGCAGCGAGGCCCACAACAAGGGCTTCAATGTGCTGCTGGCCGGCGGCGTCAATCTGACGCGCGAGCCGCGCAATGGTCGCAATTTCGAGTACGCCGGCGAAGACCCGCTGCTGGCCGGCAGCATCGTCGCCGAAGCGATCAAGGGCATCCAGGGTCAGCACGTCATCTCCACCATCAAGCACTACGCCTTGAATGACCAGGAGACGGCGCGCAACACCATCAACGTGCAGCTTGGCGAGCAGGCCATGCGCGAATCGGATCTGCTCGCCTTCGAGATCGCCATCGAGCGCGGCAAGCCCGCATCGGTGATGTGCTCGTACAACAAGATCAATGGCGACTGGGCGTGCGAGAACGATTACCTGATGAACCAGGTGCTCAAGCGCGACTGGAAGTATCCCGGCTTCGTGATGTCCGACTGGGGCGGCGCACATAGCGCGGCCAAGGCGGTCAATGCGGGACTGGACCAGGAGTCCGCGGGCGAAGTGTTCGACAAGGAAGTGTATTTCGACGCACCGCTGCGCACGGCGCTGGCCAAGGGCGAAGTGAAGCAGTCGCGCATCGACGACATGGTGCAACGTATTTTGCGCAGCATGTTTGCCGTCGGCGTGTTCCAGTATCCGGCCGGCAAGGCGCCGATCGATGCGCAGGCAAACCTGAAAGTCGCGCGTGAAACGCTGGAATCGGGCGCGGTGTTGTTGCGCAACGAAAACAGCCTGCTGCCGCTCGATCTCACCAAGCTGCAATCGATCGCGGTGATCGGCGCGCACGCCGACAAGGGCGTGTTGGCCGGCGGCGGTTCGTCGCTGGTGACGGCCATGGGCGGCAATGCCGTGCCGGGTCTGCCGCCGACCACCTGGCCCGGCCCCGTGATGTATCACCCGTACGCCCCGTTGAAGGCGCTGCGCGATGCGGCACCCAAGGCCGATGTGCAGTTTGCGGAGGGCACCGACGTGGCCGCCGCGGCGGCGCTCGCGGCGAAGGCGCAGGTGGCGGTGGTGTTCGTGCAGAAGTGGCAGGCGGAGTCGGTCGATACGCCGGATCTGTCGCTGCCGGACAACCAGGATGCCCTGGTCGATGCAGTGGCCAAGGCCAATCCCCGCACCATCGTTGTGCTCGAAAACAGCGGTCCCGTGGCGATGCCGTGGCTCGATCAGGTTGGCGCCGTGCTGGAGACCTGGTATCCCGGCGGCGACGGCGGCAAGGCGATCGCCAATCTGCTGTCGGGCAAGGTCAATCCCTCGGGCCGCTTGCCGGTGAGCTGGCCGCGCGATCTCTCGCAGCTGCCGCGCAAGGAGATTCCCGGCGTCTCCGGCGGCACGCAGCCCGAGTCCGTCGACTACGCCATCGAAGGCGCCAATGTGGGTTATCGCTGGTACCAGTCGCGTGGCATCAAGCCGCTGTTCCCGTTCGGCTATGGCCTCTCCTACACCAGCTTCCAGCATGGCCCGTTGAAGGTTGATGCAAAGGGCGCCCAGCTCGAAGCGACGGTGGAGATCGCCAATACGGGCTCACGCGCCGGCGCCGAGGTAGCGCAGGTCTATGTACACGTACCCGGGGCCAAGTCGGCCCGCCTGGCCGGCTTCGCCAAGGCATTCCTCAAACCCGGCGAGCACCGCACCCTCACCATCTCGCTGGAACCGCGACTGTTGGCGGATTTCGATACCGCCAAGCACGCCTGGGTGATCCGTGGCGGGCAGTACAGCGTCGTCGAAGGCCGTTCCTCGGAAGACCTGGGTACGCCGGTCAACGTCCAACTGGCCGCGAGCAAGCTTTGACTGTTCTGACACCGGCCTCACGGGGCCGGTGTCACCAGCTCAGCCGCAGCCGTCGTGGGCAAGTTTCGAGGGCGCCACGCTCTTGCGGATGGCCGTCATCAGGTTGGGGGTAGGCTGGCGCTTGCCCTTGGAGCGCGGCTGGCTCGGCGGTGCGTCAGCCAGACGACGCGCCAACTCCAGGTTGGTGATATGGCCATGCATGAACAGCAAATTCGTATAAATCGAGCTCATGACACCCTCCCGTCCGTTTGAGTGAGTCCTCAAGGTAGAACCGCCGCGCGCGACCAAAAAGCGATATATTCGCAAACCAGCCTTGAAGGAAATTCAAGATGGGACGCGTATCGCTGGATCTCCTCCAACAGTTCGTCCAGGTCGCCCGGCTGGGCAATCTTTCGCGCGCCGCCGAGCAAGCCAACCTCACCGTGAGCGCGCTCAGCCATCAGGTGCGGCAGCTGGAGCAACGGCTGGAACGCAAGTTGTTCGAGCGCGGTCCGCGCGGCGTGCAGCTCACGGCAGAAGGCCGCCGCCTGATGGAATCGGTGAGCCATCATTTCGAAGGCATCGATCGCGCCATGGCCGGCTTCCGCTGCCGCCGCGACGATGTGCTTACGCTCAGCGCCATTCCCGGTGTCATGTCCAGCTGGCTGGTGCCACGCCTGGCGCGACTGGTGGCGGCGCATCCCGAGCTCCAGCTCAACCTGCAGTCCAGCGTGGAGCTGGTCAATTTCGAACGTGATCCGGTGGACGCCGCCGTACGCTATGGACGCGGGCCGTGGCCGGGCCTGATCACCGAGCGGCTATTCGGTGAATGGATTGCGCCCGTGGTGTCGCCCGCGCTGATCGAGCGCATGGGCGATCTCGATCCCAACGACCTCAGCCAATGGCCGCTGCTGGGCGATCCGGGCGATCGCTGGCGCGACTGGTTCGCCGACGGTGAAAGCGCGTTGCCGCGTCGCTACGTGGCCCACTTCGACAATACCGACGCGCTGCAGCGCGGCGCCATGGAAGGCATGGGCGTCGCCCTGGGGCGCATGGTGATGGCGCGTCCGCTGATCGAAGCCGGCCAGCTCACGGTGCTCGGCGATCGCTATCAGCAGATTCCCGAGGCGTATTTCCTTGTGTATCCCGAGCACGCGAAGGATCACGCGGGGCTGCGCACGTTCCGTGAGTGGTTGCTGTGCGAGGCGGGGAAGTATGCGGAGACGATGTCGTACGCGACTGGCAACAGCCCTGTGTAGGAGCGCACTTGTGCGCGACCGGCGCTATGTCGATGCCATCACGCGAGGTTGTCGCGCACAAGTGCGCTCCTACAAGGTAGCGGCATGCACCAAAGTCGACGTACCCGACAGTTTCACATCCCGCCCCAACCCTTCATCATTCGCATTCCCCACCACAGCCCTCAAGGATCCAAGCCATGAAATCGCGCGCCGCCGTCGCCTGGGAAGCAGGCAAGCCTCTGTCCATCGAGCAGATCGATGTGGCCGGACCCAAGGCCGGTGAAGTGCTGGTGCGCATCGTGGCGACCGGCGTGTGCCACACCGATGCGTTCACGCTGTCGGGCGCCGATCCGGAAGGCCAGTTCCCGGTGATCCTCGGCCACGAGGGCGGCGGCATCGTGGAAGAAGTGGGCGAGGGCGTCACCTCGCTCAAAGTGGGCGATCACGTGATTCCGCTGTACACGCCCGAATGCGGCGAGTGCAAGTTTTGTCTCAGCGGCAAGACCAACCTCTGCCAGAAGATCCGCGTCACCCAGGGTCGCGGTGTGATGCCGGACGGGTCGTCGCGCTTCTCGCTCAACGGCAAGCCGCTGCTGCATTACATGGGCACCAGCACCTTCAGCGAATACACCGTCCTGCCGGAAATCTCGCTGGCCAAGATCAACAAGGCCGCGCCGCTGGAGAAGGTCTGCCTGCTCGGCTGCGGCATCACCACCGGCATCGGTGCGGTGCTCAACACTGCCAAGGTGGAACCGGGCGCGAGCGTGGCGGTGTTTGGCCTTGGCGGCATCGGCCTGTCGGTCGTGCAGGGTGCGGTGATGGCCAAAGCCGGCCGCATCGTGGTGGTGGATACCAACCCGGACAAGTTCGAGATGGCGCGTGCGCTGGGCGCCACGGATTTCGTCAATCCGAAGGATTATGCGGACACCTCGATCCAGCAGGTCATCGTCGATCTCACCGAGGGCGGCGTGGACTATTCGTTCGAGTGCATCGGCAACGTCAACGTGATGCGCTCGGCGCTGGAGTGCTGCCACAAGGGTTGGGGCGAGTCGATCATCATCGGCGTGGCCGGTGCGGGCCAGGAGATCAGCACGCGTCCGTTCCAGCTGGTGACCGGCCGCGTATGGCGCGGTTCCGCATTCGGCGGTGTGAAGGGCCGTTCGCAGCTGCCCGGCTACGTCGACCGCTATATGGCCGGTGAGATCAAGATCGACGAGATGATCACCAAGGTGTTGCCGCTGGAGAGCATCAACGAGGCCTTCGATCTGATGCATGAGGGCAAGGTGATCCGCTCGGTCATTCATTACTGAGCGGCAGCACCGGCGCCTCCCCGAGACCGCCCGAGGCCGCGAAAGACCGCCTCCAGCTTCCCGTGTTTAGCTAGTTTCACCCAGGGGTGGAAAACCTCCGCATTTCCACCCTTTGTATACATCGTGGCCGGCAAGCTCACGCGCGGTGCTGCGTGCGCCTTTCAGACGTTCAATAGGGGTTTTCAATGAATAGCCGTGTGTTTCTTGGGCTGGCCGTGGTGCTGCTGGCCGCTTGCAGTGGCAACTCCACACCCGCCAACGCGCAGGCGCAGGACCAGCCAGCCGGCGCCCTGGTGCCACCCACCAGCGCCACTGACTTCACGGCTTCCCAGCTGGATCAGGTGATTGCGGGCGACTGGCGTGCGCAGGACCACAAGGCGCGCGACGTCTATCGCCATCCCAAGGGCACGCTGCAGTTCTTCGGCATCCGACCGGATCTCACCGTCATCGAAATCACCCCGGGCGGCGGCTGGTATACCGAAATCCTCGCGCCGCTGTTGCGCAACAACGGCCACTACATCGCCGCCACCTCCAAGCCCGCCGCCGATGGCGAGGCTAGCCGCGATTTGAATTCCCTGAAGGCCAAGTTCGCTGCCGACCCCGCGCATTACGGCAAGGCGCAGCTGGTGGAATTCGACCCGAAGGCGCCCTCGTTTGGCCCGGCCGGTTCGGCGGACATGGTGCTGACCTTCCGCAACGTGCATAACTGGGTGGAAGCCGATACGGCGCCGGCCATGTTCAAGGCCTTCTTTGCCGTGCTTCGTCCCGGCGGCGTGCTGGGCGTGGAAGATCACCGCGCCGCCGACAACGCCAGCCTGGATGCGGTGAAGAACAGCGGTTACCTGCCCACCAACGTCGTGATCAAGCTCGCCACCGACGCAGGCTTCCGCCTGCAGGAATCGAGCGAGATCAACGCCAACCCCAAGGACACCAAGGACTATCCCAAGGGTGTCTGGACGCTGCCGCCCACGCTGACCCTGGGTGAGCAGGATCGTGCGAAGTACCTGGCCATCGGCGAATCGGACCGCATGACGCTGCGCTTCGTGAAGCCGGACACAGCGACGGCTTCGTCACACTGAGAGAGCAGCGATCCGTCGTTCGGCGGGTCGCTGCGCGCGCTGCATGCTGATTGCGCTCAACAAACCCTATGGTGTGCTTTGCCAGTTCAGCGATGCGGATGGGCGTCCCACGCTGGCTGGCTTCGTCAAGCAAAAAGACGTCTATCCGGCCGGACGGCTCGATCACGACAGCGAAGGTCTGCTGCTGCTGACCGACGACGGCCGGCTGGCGCATACGCTGACCGACCCGCGGCACAAAGAACCCAAGACCTACCTGGTACAGGTCGACGGACAGATCACCGACGAAGCGATCGATGCGCTCCGTCGCGGCGTTGTGCTCAATGACGGCCCCACGCTGCCTGCGCCCGCGGAACATGCGAGCGAGCCCGAGTGGCTATGGCCGCGCGATCCACCCGTGCGCTTTCGCAAGCTGATACCCACCAGCTGGCTGCGCATCACGTTGCGTGAAGGACGCAACCGGCAGGTGCGGCGCATGACGGCGGCGGTGGGTTTTCCCACGCTGCGCCTGATTCGCGAACGTATCGGGCCGTATGCGCTGGATGGACTCGCACCGGGAAGCACGCGCGTGGTCGGTTGACGACTGCTACGCGTGCGCCAGATCAAGGCCCCGCCATGGCGGGGCCTTTGTGCATCAGTCGGTAGGCAATCCAAAAAAGGCGCGTGCGGCCGCCGTGCTGTTCGCGGCAGTCTGCTCAGGTGACTCGCCGCGATCCCGCGCAATCTCATCGCAGATATGCCGCAAAAACATCGGCTCATTGCGCCGATGCGACGGCTGCGGCCTGACCGTGCGCGGCAACAGATACGGCGCATCCGTTTCGATCAGCAGGCGGTTGGCGGGAATCTCCTTCACCAGCTCACGCAGATGCGTGCCGCGTCGCTCGTCGCAGATCCAGCCAGTGATGCCGATATGGCAATCGAGCGCGAGATAATCACGCAACGCCTCGCCGGTATCGGTAAAGCAGTGCACGACCACGGCCGGCACTTTGTCGCGATAACGGCGCAGCAGGGCGATGAAATCATGATGCGCATCGCGCTGGTGCAGGAATAGCGGCTTCTGCACGTCCACCGCAATCTGCAACTGCCGCTCGAACACGGCCAGCTGTACATCGCGCGGGGAATAGTTGCGGTTGTAGTCCAGCCCGGTTTCGCCCACGGCGCGCACTTCCGCATGCGCCGCCAGCTCGCGCAGCAGCGCATCGGTGGCGTCGCCGTAATCGATCGCGTGGTGCGGATGCACGCCCGCCGTGGCATAGAGCGTGCCAGGGTGCGCCCGGGCCAGGGCCAAGGCATGCGTGCTTCCGTCGCGCGAAGCGCCGGTCACCACCAGCTGGACGACACCATGTTGCTTTGCACGATCGAGCACGGCATCAAAGTCGTGCCGAAAGGATTCGTGGGTGAGATTGGCGCCAATATCGACGAGTTGCATGGCCTGGCCAAGGTCTGGGAATAGGGCATTTTCCCAGAGTTTCCGTGCTGTGAGAACGATCCTGGACGATATTGGGCATAGGAGCCGGCTGACTGGCGATCCCACCAGGCACCTGGTCGACCGCGATGCGTCAATGCGCATCCGTATCGGACAAATCCGACCACTCGCGACGCCAATGGTAGCGAGACGCGCGCGCCTAATTCGATTGTTCGCTTACTGGTCGCCCGTTGATAGTCGTTCGGTCTTCGCAAGTGGCTGGAGGTCTCGCCATGGGGATGGCGGGACTGACGTGAGCTTGGGTCGAGGCAACGCTCGCTGCCGAAAGGCGGCACCGACATCATCAGGGAGGTTCAATTCATGGAGTGCATCATCACAAGAAGCGCATTGGCTGCCGCCGTTACTCTAGCGCTGTCGTTCACCATCACGGTTCATGCTCAAAACACGGCGTCCGTCAACGACGTCTCGGCGCGGATCAACACCAGCTCGCTGGAAGACTCCGGTACCTACAACCGCTTTATCGTCCGCTATCGCGATGACGCGCCCACCGCGTCGGTCGTGGCAAGCCAGGCTGCCGCTGCGGCGATGACGCGCGCCGGCAGGATGCAGCTTTCACTGTCCGTCCATGCGCCGAAAGTGACGTACAAGCGGCCATTGGCCATAGGTGCGCATGTCATCGCCACCTCGCGCAAGTTGAACCCGAGCGAGGCAAGCGCCTTCATGCAAGCGATCGCCAGCGATCCGAGTGTCGCCTATGTCGAGCCGGATGTGCTGCAACACGCCATCGGCATCAAGGCGCTCGCCGCCTTTGTTCCCAGCGATCCCATGTTCGCCAAGTACCAGACGGACTACCTGCCGGGCGACGGTCTTCCGACATCGGGCGGCAGTAGCGTGCCGAACTGGGGCGGAGCCAACATTACCGGCGCTTGGAATCTGACAGACGGCACCGGCGTGACCATCGCGGTGTTGGATACAGGTATCGTCAAGCACGCCGATGTCGACACCTCGTCGGCGGACGACGGTTACGATTTCATCTCCGACGGATATGTTTCCGGCCGATCCAAGGACGGCCGCGCGGCAGGTGGCTGGGATCTCGGCGATTGGACCACCGGCGCGCCGTATTCGTCAGGCAACGATCCCTGCGTTCTTCCTGAGGATGGGGATGACAGTTCGTGGCACGGGACCCATGTCGCCAGCGCCACGGGCGCGGAAATCACCAACAACGGCGTCGGCTTGGCTGGCATCGCATACAAGGCCAAAGTGCTGCCGGTGCGAGTGCTCGGGCATTGCGGCGGTTACGTCAGCGATACCGCCGACGCCATCGTCTGGGCCTCAGGCGGGCATGTGGATGGTGTTCCTGACAACAAGCATCCGGCGCAGGTCATCAACATGAGTTTGGGTAGCGATGGCTCGTGCAGCGACGCCAGCTCGACGGCCAAGGCCATCGCCAAAGCAAGAGCCAATGGCACGAGCATCGTCGTTGCTGCTGGCAACAGTAGCAGCGAGGCCGTGGGGTATTCGCCGGCGAGTTGCCCCGGTGTCATCACGGTGGCCTCGATTGGCGTGGGTAGCGGATTGGCGTTCTACTCCAACTTCAACGGACCCGAGCAGAACATCGTCAAGCTTGCTGCTTTTGGCGGTGGCGTCTATGCCAAGGATGACTCGTCAGGCGTCAAACTCAATCCCGAGGGTTTTGCGTGGCAAGCCGTCAATAACGGAAAGACCAAGCCGGTGCCAAGCCCTGGTGGCGATGCGTATGGTGGGATGGCGGGAACATCGCAGGCGGCACCGCATGTGACTGGCGTCGTTGCCCTCATGCAATCGGCTCGTCTGGCTGCTGGCCTGCCGCTGCTCACGCCGGACGATGTCCTTGGCATCCTGCAGAAGACGGCACACAAACCGCATGCCGGTGTCACCAAGGGCAGGACATTCGGTGCGGGCGTTCTCGACTCGAAAGCCGCCGTATTCGTGGCTGTAGGCAAGGCCGTTCCGCCGCCGGACCCCAGGGTGCTGAAGAACGGTGTGCCGCTCACCGGGCAAGAGGGCGACAGCGACAGCGAGGCGACTTACAAGATCGACGTACCTGCCGGTGCGCGATCATTGTTGATTCGCACCGCGGGTGGTACCGGCGATGTCTCGCTCTATGTAAAGGCGGGAAGCATGCCGACAAACACCTCCTTCGATTATTCCTCGGTGCATGTCGGCAACGCGGAGTCGGTCATCATCAGGAGCGTGCCCAAAGCCACCACATATTTCGTGCGTGTAGTCGGCGTGGAGGCTTATAGCGGAGTGAGCGTGCAGGCTACCTACAAGCTCTGACGAAACCGTGGCAGCTGTGTGGCCAAGTGCCGCGCAGTTGCCATGCAATCGAACCCTCTCCCGTGCGGCGCCCTCGCGGGCTTTTTGCGTACACGGCTCTACGCATCACTACGTTGACGGACGGCATGTCATTGGCTCCGTCGCTGAAATGTGCGCCTCATTGCATCCAGCATTTCGCGGCACTGGTCGCCTACGGCGCGCACTTCAGGTTACGTGGCCAAAATCTGGAAGCAGGGCATTACTCCGGAGTTTCCTCGTCATGAGGACGCAGCAAGATGACGTCGAAAGCAGAATCGGGCCGGCCAGAAGCACACCAGAGGCCCGCTTCCCTGCGGTGCGGCAATGCGCGTCCGTATCGGATAAATCTGACTATGGGTGGCGACAAATGCAGCGAGCTGCGCGCGCCTAATTCGATTGTTCGTCTCCTGATCGCCCGTCGATAGTTGTTTGGTCTCCGCAAAAGAACGGATTGGTTGCCTTTCGCAGTGCCGGCAACCGTGAGCTTGAGTGGAGGCAAGGCCGGCTGCCGAAAGGCGGCATCGACATCATCAGGGAGGTTTCAATTCATGGAATGCACCACCATCCGAAGTGCTTTGGCTGCCGCCGTTGCCGTCGCACTTTCGTTCAGCGTGACGGTTCATGCTCAAAGCGCGGCATCCGTTAACGACGCTTCAGCACGGATCAATACCAGCTCGCTGGCAAACAACGGTACCTACAACCGTTTTATCGTCCGTTATCGCGATGACACGCCGACTGCGCCGGTAGCGGCAGGCCAGGCTGCCGCGGTAGCCATGGCTCGCGCTGCCAGGTCGCAGTCTTCGCTTTCCATCCACGCGCCCAAGGTGGCCTACAAGCGCACCGTGGCCATCGGCGCGCATGTCATCACCACATCGCGCAAATTGAACTCAAACGAAGCTGCCGCTTTCATGCAGGCGATCGCTGCCGATCCCACGGTTGCCTATGTGCAGCCCGACGTGCTGCGACATGCTATCGGCATCAAGGCGCCCGCGGCGTTCGTTCCCAACGACAAGCTGTTTGACAAATATCAGACGGATTATCTGCCCGGCGACGGTATGCCAACCGCGGCCGGGAATAGTGTGGCCAATTGGGGTGGCGCAAATATCACAGGCGCGTGGAATCTGGCCGACGGTACCGGTGTGACCATCGCGGTGTTGGATACCGGTATCGTCAAACACGCCGACGTCGACACTTCGTCGGCGGGCGACGGCTACGACTTCATCGTCGACGGTTTCATGTCCGGTCGCGGCACGGATGGCCGTGCGGCAGGTGGCTGGGATCTGGGTGACTGGACCAAGGGTGCGCCGTACGCATCGGGTGACGACGCCTGCCTTTCCCCCGGCGATGACGGGGATGACAGTTCCTGGCATGGCACCCACGTCGCCAGCGCTACCGGCGCGGAGATCACCAACAACGGCATCGGTCTGGCGGGCATTGCATACAAGGCCAAGGTGTTGCCGGTGCGTGTACTCGGCCATTGCGGTGGCTATGACAGCGACATCGCCGACGCCATCGTCTGGGCGTCGGGCGGACATGTGGACGGCGTGCCCGACAACAAGCATCCCGCTCAAGTCATCAACATGAGTTTGGGTGGCGGGGGTAGGTGTACTGCTGCCAGCATTTACGGGAAGGCCATCGCCAGGGCACGGGCGAACGGCACTGCGGTGGTGGTTGCCGCCGGAAACTCCGACGCTCCCGCGGAGGAATTTACGCCGGCCAGCTGCCCCGGTGTCATCAGCGTGGCGTCGATCGGTGTGGGTAGCCGCCTGGCGTTCTACTCCAACTACAACACTCCCACCAACAGCACCATCGCGCTCGCTGCTTTCGGCGGCGGTGTCTTTGCGAACGAGGATGCATCCGGCACCAAACTCAACCCCGAAGGCTTCGCCTGGCAAGCGCTCAACAGCGGAGACACCACGCCGGTGGCAAGTCCTGCCGGCGATATATACGGCGGAATGGCCGGTACGTCGCAGGCGACCCCGCATGTGGCCGGCACCGTGGCCTTGATGCAGTCCGCGCGCCTGGCCGCTGGATTGCCGCTGCTTTCGCCCGATGACGTGCTCAGCATTCTGAAAAAGACCGCGCACAAGCCGCACTTCGCCCCCGATCCACTCAAGACCTTCGGTGCGGGCATTCTTGATGCCAAGGCAGCCGTGTTTGCTGCCGTTGGCAAAGCGGCTCCGCCGCCGGAAACCAAGGTGCTTCAGAACGGTGTGGCGCTCACCGGCCAACAGGGCGATGGGGATAGCGAGGCCTTCTACAAGATCGACGTTCCCGCTGGCGCACGCGCGCTGGTGATGCGTACCGCAGGTGGCACCGGCGACGTCTCGCTCTACGTGAAGGCAGGAGCCTTGCCGGCGGCGACGTCATTCGATGCGTCCTCGGTGCACGTGGGCAACGCCGAATCGGTGATCGTCAGGAGCGTCCCGAAAGCGACCACTTACTACCTGCGCGTGGTTGGCGTGAAGGCCTATCGCGGAGTGAGCGTGCAGGCCAGCTACAAACCCTGACACAACGCAGGCAGCTGCGTCGCCAGGAGCTGCGCAGCCGTCACACCCCATCGAACGAACCATCTTGTGCGGCACTTGCGTGCGCGGTTTGCGCGCGCGGCTCTGCGCATCACTACATAGACGGACGACATGGAATTCGTCCCGCCGCTGGCACGTCATAGGGCGAGTTCCATGCCGCTCCCATCAGGAGCAGTTGAATGAACAAGATCTACAGCAAGGTCTGGAATCGGTCTCTCGGCAAGCTGATCGTTGTATCGGAGTTGGCAAAGCGAAACGGCACAACCGGTTCAAGGCAGGTATCGGGTGTGATCCCGTCGATAGGCGTCGCGTTGCTGCTGGCGACGATGTCCGCAACGGCCGGTGATGCCCCCCAAGAGAAGGTCGGGTACGAGACCATCCTAGCCAGCAGCAGTCCCACGCACGTTGCGAATATCGATATGCACGCTAGCGGCAACACGGACGTCGCCGGTCATCTCATCGATGCCAATGGCGCCACCGACGGCAGCGAAGATGCGGCCGCGACGGCCACGCACGCACTGGCCGTTGGTGCCATGGCCAAAGCAAACGCCATCAATAGCGTTGCCGCTGGCTATCAATCGGAGGCGGGCGGTGAAGAGAGCATGGCCGTCGGTACCAACAGCACGGCTGCTGGCGCTCGCAGTAGCGCGGTGGGTTCCCATAGCCTTGCCGATGGCAGCGAGAGCACCGCCTTGGGTGCGGGCAGTGTGGCCTACGACGACAACAGCATGGCCTTGGGTGCGAAGGCAGTGGCGCAGGGCAAGGGCGCGTCCGCCATCGGTAGCGGCGCAAGCACCAATGCGGACTTTGCCTCGGCGATGGGCTATGGCGCGTACGCCAATGGCGTCAGCAGCCTCGCGCTGGGTGTCAACACGGCGGCCAACGGGGCCCGTGCGATTGCCCAGGGTTTCCGTGCCATCGGTGACGGTGACGACAGCGTAGCGCTCGGCACCAACAGTCATTCGGTGGGCACTAACTCGATGGCACTCGGTGTGGGTACGAGCTCGTTAGGTGCGCAGAGTGTCGCGCTGGGCAAAGGCGCGCGGGCGGAATTGAACAACAGCATGGCGTTGGGTGTGGAGGCTTATGCGGGAGGTGCCAATTTGCTCGGTGCCCCCGAGGCCGGTGGTGCCGTTGCCATTGGCTATCAGGCCCAGGCCAACGGTGCCGGCAGTGTCGCCATTGGTCGCTACAGTTTTGCCAATGCCCCGGATTCGGGTACCGCCTACGGCGTGGCAATCGGTGACGCCAGCATCGCCGGTGGGGCCGGCAGCTTGGCTGTGGGTCACGGTGCGCTGGCTTCATCGGACCTGGACCAGGCCATGGGCACTGGCGCCCGGGCCGACGGTGGGGACGGCAAGCGCAATCTTGCCATTGGCAACAACGCTTCGGCCGGTACTCTCGACGGCGCCAGCAAGATAGGCGATGTGAGTGACGCGATGGCTGTGGGCGCTTCCTCCCAGGCATGGGCAAATCGCGCTCAAGCCATCGGCGTGAACGCGTCGGCAGTGGGCGAGGACAGTGTGGCTGTCGGCCCCAACAGCGTCTCTGCGGCCATTGAAAGCACCGCAGTCGGCGCCGGCAGCGCGGCTTTTGACAACAACAGCACCGCCATGGGCAGCAACGCCGTGGCTCAGGGCATCGGCTCGTCGGCGTTTGGCAGTGGCGCCGGCACCAATGCCACTTACGCCACGGCCATGGGCTACAACGCTTTTGCCAATGCAGCGAACAGCGTGGCGATCGGTGTAAACGCGGTGGCGAAGGCGGCAAACAGCGTTGCCCTGGGCGCCTATTCGGTGTCGGATCAGGCCAATACGGTATCCGTGGGCACGATGGGCGGCGAGCGTCGCATCACCAACGTGGCTGCAGGCATGGGCGCCACGGACGCCGTCAACATGTCGCAGCTAAACAGCGTTGTCGCCAGCGCCAATAACGCGTTGGCCGGCGCCGTGATGTACGGCGATGCAGGCAAGTCCACCGTGGCGCTCGGTGGCGCAAGCGGCACCGTCGTCACCAACCTGGCCAATGGCACGCTGGGCAACGGCAGTACCGACGCCGTCAACGGCGGCCAGCTATTCGCTACCAATCAAGCGGTGGACAAGCTCGGCACGCGCGTGGGCAAGGTGGAAGCCACCATCGCCAACGTCAGCAACCTGAGCACCGGCCAGGCCGGCATGTTTCAGGTCAGCGGAACCAACGCTGCCGCGCCCACGGCGAGCGGAAACAACGCCACCGCCGGCGGCGCATCGGCCCTCGCATCCGGTGCCAACAGCACGGCCATCGGCAGCAGCGCGCAAGCCAAGGCGACCAATGCCGTGGCGCTGGGCAGCAACTCAGTGGCCACGCGCGACAACTCGGTATCCGTGGGTTCGGTGGGTCATGAGCGGCAAGTCACCAATGTAGCAGCGGGCGTGCAAAAGACCGACGCGGCAAACCTTGGGCAGGTGCAGGAAGCCCTGGTCACCGCCAAGACCTATGCCGATGCCGGCGACCAGAACACGCTGAGATCGGCCAAGGCCTATACCGATACCAAGCTGACCGGATTCACCACCACCGGCGATTTCAACGCCTTCCGTGACCAGGTGAACCAGCAGTTCCACACTGTCAACACGCGATTGGATCGCGTCGGTGCGATGGGGAGCGCCATGGCCGGCATGGCGGGCGCGATCGCCGCCGCACCCAATACCGAGAATCGCGTCAGTGCAGCGGTGGGCGGCTATAGCGGACAGAGTGCACTCGCCGTGGGCTACTCGCATCGTCTACCGGGCAACGGTGCCGTGCTGCTCGGCGGCTCCATCGCGGGCGGCGGCGAATCCAGCGGCACCGTGGGCGTGAGCTTCGGTTGGTAGTGAGGGGCAGGCAGCCGGCGTTCGACTGACGCCGGCTGCCTGGCTGGGTGTCGTCGCGCCTCAGGGCGATGCCCGCGCGTGGAACCAAGGAGCCGCCATGTTGTGTCTTGTCACGACTTTGAAGGGACTTGCCATGGCTGCGCCCGTCTTGCTGGCGACGGCGATCGTCTGGCGAGAAACGACGGTGCGTACCGAGTTGGCGGGTTCGCTGGCCGAGGGCATGGTCCTGGCCGTCGCCTGCATGTTCTGGCGCCCCGTGATGAAAGAAACCGGGCGCTCCCCGCGATGGCGCAAGGGTCGACGCTAGCCAGGTCATCGCTGCCGTCGCCATCCACCACCCCGCGCTGCCGTTTTGCACCCGGCGTGGCGGTGAGTTCTTGCGAATCGGCGATCGAGCCGGTACCTCGCAGCCGTGCCCATTGGCGCTGCCCGTCCTTTGCATGAATCGCGGAACACTGGCCGCGCGGTGTGGTCCGAACCAGTGAGCCGAGGTGAGAAACCGTGCTCGCGCGCGTATAGGCGGGTGTGTTAACAATGCGCCTCCGGTGCCGTTGGGGGCGACGTCCGGGTTGGAACCAGTCTTGAAACGGGGTGATGCATGTCGGCAGTCGCTAAGCCGGCGGCCAACGCGGAGGGTGCGGCAACGGAAGGCCGCGAGGTAGCGGTCTGTTCGCTGCTGGTCTCCCGTGGGCGGCTGAAGGAGTCGGATCTCGTCCGTGCGCGCCGTCTTCACGAAGAGTCGCCCGATGGCACGCTCACGGGCTTGATGGCCCGGCTGGGCCTGGTCTCGGAGCGCGATCTGGCTGAGGCCTGGTCCGAATTGCTCGCGATTCCCTTGCTGGCGGCCCGCGACGCGCCTGATATGCCCCCGGCCGAGCTCGACGTGTCCGCACGCTTCCTCAAGCAGCAGCATGTCGTGCCTGTCCGGGTGGGCGAGGACGGGCTAGGCCTGGTCGTCTCCGACCCCGCTGATCCGTATCCGCTGCAGGCCATCCAGCTGGCGGCCGGTCGGCCGGTGGCGATGCGCATTGGCCTGCGCTCGGAGATCGACGACCTGATCGAGCGCTACTACGGCACCGGTCGCTCGGCGATGGGCACCATTGTGGAGAACCTCGACGGCAGTGCCGCCGTGGAAGACGACGTGGAGCATTTGCGCGATCTTGCCTCCGAGGCGCCGGTGATCCGCCTGGTCAATCTTATTCTTCAGCGCGCGGTCGAACAGCGCGCCTCGGACGTGCATATCGAGCCGTTCGAAAATCGCCTGAAGGTGCGTTATCGCATTGACGGTGTGCTGCATGAAGTGGAAGCGCCGCCATCGAGCTCCACTGCCGCGGTGATTTCGCGCGTGAAGATCATGGCCAAGCTCAATATCGCCGAACGCCGCCTGCCGCAGGATGGGCGCATCCAGTTGCGCGTGCAGGGCAAGGAGCTGGACCTGCGCGTGTCCACCGTGCCGACCAGTTTTGGCGAATCGGTGGTGATGCGTATTCTCGACCGCGAATCGGTGGTGTTCGATTTTGCGTCGCTGGGCTTTACCGACAACTTCCAGCAGCGTTTCGTCGATGTGCTGGAGCGGCCGCACGGCATCCTGCTGGTCACTGGTCCCACCGGTTCGGGCAAGACCACCACGCTGTACACGGCGCTGTCGCAGATCAACACGCCCGACGTGAAGATCATCACGGTCGAAGATCCGGTGGAATACCAGATCGAAGGCATCAACCAGATCCAGGTGAAGCCGCAGATCGGGCTGGATTTTGCTGGGGCTTTGCGCTCGATCGTGCGCCAGGATCCGGACGTGATCATGATCGGCGAAATGCGCGATCTGGAGACGTGTCGCATCGCGATCCAGTCGGCGCTCACCGGTCACTTGGTGCTCTCCACGCTGCACACCAACAGCGCCGCCGGTGGCATCACCCGTCTCTTGGACATGGGCGTGGAGGATTACCTCCTGGGTTCCACCGTCAACGGCATTCTGGCGCAGCGCCTGGTGCGCCGACTGGATCCGGAGACCGCCATCCCTTATGACGCGCTGCCCGAAGTCATTGAGCAGTTCGAGTTGCACAAGTACACCAACGAACGCCCGATTCGTTTGTGGAAACCCGGCACCAGCACGACCAATCCCACCGGCTATCGCGGCCGTCGCGCCATCATGGAGTTCCTGGTGATGACCGATCCGCTGCGCCGGCTGGTGATGCAGCGCGCCGATGCAGGCGAGATTGAACGCCTCGCGCGCAGCGAGGGCATGCGCACCATGTACGAGGATGGGATCGCCAAGGCGGTAGCGGGCGTTACCACGCTTGAGGAGGTGTTGCGTGTTACGCAGGAAGGCTGACGCGATTGCACTTGCTCCCTCTCCCCTGCGGGAAGAGGGCTGGGGTGAGGGGCGGGTGCTCGCGGAAACGCGGCTAAGTGTGACCACGCCTGTTGCTGCTCTATCGCGAGCACCCGCCCCTCACCTCAATCCTCTCCCCGACGGGGAGAGGAGGTTAGTCGCATGACCCAATTCCGCTACCGCGCCGTTAGCGCCGCCGGCGAAATGCTGCAAGGCCAGATGGAAGCGGCCAGCCTCGACGAGGTGGTGAGCCGTCTGCAGGACCAAGGCCACACGCCGCTCGATGCGCGCGCCGCCGACAGCGGCGCCGCCAGCGGCGGTATGGCCGGCTGGTTCAAGCGCGGCGCCTTCACCGGCGATCAGCTGGCGCAGTTCACCCACCAATTGGCCACTTTGCTCGGCGCCGGCCAACCGCTGGATCGCGCGCTCGGCATCCTGATGGATCTGCCCGAAGGCGCCAGCGCCAAGCAGCTGATCGAGCGCGTGCGCGACCGCGTGCGCGGCGGCACGCCGTTGTCGCAGGCACTGGATGATGAGCACAGCGTGTTCCCCAAGCTCTACATCAGCCTGGTGCGTGCCGGTGAAGCGGGCGGTTCGCTGGAAGACACCCTGCGTCGCCTCGCCGACTATCTGGAGCGCTCGCAGCAGCTGCGCGGCAGCATCATCAACGCGTTGATCTATCCGGCCTTCCTGATGGTCGGTGTGCTCGGCTCGCTGCTGTTGTTGCTCGCCTATGTGGTGCCGCAGTTCGTACCCATCTTCGACGACATGCAGGTGCCGATTCCGTTGATCACCCAGGTGGTGCTCGCGATCGGCAACACCTTGCAGAGCTGGTGGTGGGCGCTGCTGATCCTGTTGATTCTCGGCGTACTGATTGCCCGCTCGCGCTTGCGCGATCCGGCGGCGAAGCTGGCGTGGCACACGCGCCTGCTCACCATGAAGCTGGTCGGCCCGCTGCTGCTCAAAGTGGAGACGGCACGCATCGCCCGCACCCTCGGCACCTTGCTCAAGAACGGCGTGCCCCTGCTGACCTCGCTCGGCATTGCCCGCCAGGTCACCGGCAACAAGGCCTTGGATCTGGCACTGGCGCAGGCCTCCGAGCAGGTGAAGGAAGGCGCCGGCTTGTCGTTTGCGCTCGCCCAGGCGCAGCGCTTCCCGCGTCTTGCCTTGCAGATGGTGCAGGTGGGCGAAGAAGCCGGCCAGCTCGACACCATGCTGCTCAAGGTGGCCGACACCTTCGAGCTGGAAAGCCGCCGCGCCATCGACCGCCTGCTGGCGGCGCTGGTGCCCGCGCTCACCATCGTGATGACGGTGATGGTGGCCTTCATCATGGCGGCCATCCTGCTGCCGATGCTCGATCTGACCAGCCATATCCAGTAATCCCTTTCTAGAGCTGCTTTCGAACCACGATGAGGTACCCCATGCGACAAAGGACTTTCGGCCGTCATACGGCAGCGCGCGGTTTCACCCTGCTGGAAATGCTGGCGGTGATCGTGCTGATCGGCATCATCGGCGCGGTGGTGGTGACCCAGGTCGGCAAGAACGTCGACAAGGGCAAGTACGGCGCGGGCAAGGCCCAGCTCACCACGCTCAGCCAGAAGATCGAGAACTATGCGCTCGACAACGGCGCCCCGCCGCAGCAGCTGCAGGACCTGATGGTGAAGCCGGCCAACGCGCGCAACTGGCAGGGGCCGTATGCGAAGGAGTCGGAGTTGCACGATCCGTGGGGCCATGAGTTTGGCTACAAGGCCCCCGGTGATCACGGTGCCTTCGACTTGATCTTCTACGGCCAGGACGGCAAGCCCGGCGGCGATGGCTACAGCGCTGACGTGGGCAACTGGCAGTAAGCATGCGAGGGATATCGCCACGCACGTCAACCCACTGCACTTCGGGTGCGGCGCGTGGCTTTACCCTGCTCGAAATGCTGGCCGTGATTCTGCTGATCGGCATCGCGGCGGCCGCCGTCGCGGTGTCGGTGACGCAGGGCCTGGCCAGTGCGCGCGTCAACGCCGCGAGCGGTGAACTCGCCGCTGCGCTGCGCGGTGTGCGCACGCAGGCCATCGTGCACGGCAACGAACACACCTTCGATGTCGATACACGCGATAACACCTATCGCGCAGACAACGGTCCCAGCGTGCGCCTTCCCTCGGGAATGCGCCTAGGGATCACCAGCGCGAAGGAAGACCAGGTCAACAGTTACACCGGCCGCATCCGCTTCTTCCCCGATGGCAGTTCCACCGGCGGCCACATCACGCTGCAGCGCGAGCGGCGCCAGTGGCGCGTGAATGTGTCGTGGCTCACCGGTGCCGTCAGCGTCGCTGACGTGAGTGCAAAGCGATGAAGCGGCACGCGCGCGGCTTCAGCCTGCTCGAAGTCGTGGCGGCGACCTTGCTGCTCGCGATTGCATTTACGGCCTTGCTGAAAGTGGCGGGCGGCTCCATCCAGCTCACCCGCAATGCGGACGACCACAGCCAGGCCGCGATGTGGGCGCGCTCAATGCTCGATACCGTGGACATCACCACGCCTCTGCAAGCGGGTAGCACCGAAGGTCGCTTCGACGCGAACTATCGCTGGCGCCTGGTGGTGACGCCGTGGAGTCAGGCGCCGGTTGGTCAGAACATGCCCGTACGCGTGCTGAAGCTCGACCTGGATGTGATCTGGGGACCATCGGTGCACCCGCGTTCGGCGCATTTCAGCACTTTGCGTGTGCTCGGTCCGGCGAGGACCTCATGAAGCATCACGCCGTCCATCGTGCACGCGGCTTCACCCTGCTGGAGGTGCTTGGCGCATTGGCGCTGTTCGCCATCCTGCTGCTGGGTGTCTATTCCGGTGTGCGCACGGCCACGCATACCGTGCGCTCCGGCGAGGCGTCGATCGAACGCATGGACGAAGTGCGCTCGGCACAGCAATTCCTCAGGCGTGAACTGGCGCAGGCGCGCGCCGTGCCGCTGGCGCACACCGACAAGGGCGATCCGCTTTACTTCAAGGGCGATGCGCGAGAGCTCAAATTTGTCGCGCCGCTGCCCGGTTATCTCGGCAAGCTGGGGCCGCAATTGCAGCAGCTGAAGCTGGTGGATAACCGCGACGGCACCTCGCGGCTGGAAGCGAGCTTTGCGGTCATGCCGCCCGATGGCAGCGCACCCAAGCCGGTGGGCGATCCTGAAGTGCTGGTGGATCACATCCGCGGCGGCAAATTCAGTTATCGCTCGGCCGATGCGCAGGATCGCGCCGGGCAGTGGAGCGACGAGTGGGATGACACGCGCGCCATGCCGCGCATCGTGCGCGTCGCCCTGCAGCTGGATGGCACGACTACGTGGCCTTTGCTCGATGCGCCGATCCGCGTCGACGTGACCGCAGTGCAGGGACAGGCCGTGGATCTGCTGCAGGGCCTGCAGCGCCGGAGCACGCAATGAACGCGGCCTTGCAGCGCCAGCGCGGTGTGGCCCTGCTGGTGGTGCTGTGGGCGTGCACGCTGCTGGCCATCCTGGTCGGCGGCTATGCGATGTTGGCGCGCACCGAAGGCCTGCAGGCGCGCTATCAGTTTGCGCAGACCCAGGCGCACTACGCGGCGGAAGCGGGGGTGATGCGCGCCATCTATGCCTTGCAGGATCCGCAGCAGGACCAGCGCTGGGTGCCGGATGGCCGCAACTATCCGTTTGCGTTCGATGGCGCCAAGGTGATCATCAGCATCATCAGCGAGACCGGCAAGGTCGATCTCAACGCCGCCACGCCGGATGTGCTGCAGAACTTCTTTCGTGCCGCCGGCATGTCCGACATGGACGCGCAATCACTGGCCCGCAATATCGTGGACTGGCGCAGCTTTTCCTATACACCCGCGGGCACGGTGCCCAATGCCGCCTATGCCAATGCCGGGCTGGACTACGGTCCCCGGCACGGGCCGTTTGGCACCGTCGAGGAGTTGCAGATGGTGCTGGGCATGACTCCCAAGACGTATCGCGCGGTGGCCTCGCAGGTCACGCTGTGGTCGGGCCGGCCCTCGCCCGATCCGCAGACCGCGCCGGCGCTGGCCCTGGCCGCCGTGCCCGGAATGACGCCGCAGCAGGCCCAGGCCATAGCCGCGTCCCGTGGCGCTGGTCCGCAACAGCCGGGCCTGGTCGCTATACAGGGAGTAACGGATAGTATTCGTGCGGAGGCCACGCTGGCTGACGGTACGCGCGCGATCCTGCGCGCCACGGTGCGATTACAGGGCATACGCCCGGGCGCATTGCCGTATACCGTGCTGCGTTGGCAGGAGGGAGAGGGCGAGTGAATACGACAACGCAGCCGCTGCAGTTGCAGTTCGATCGCGCACGTCGTGCGTGGCGTGGCTCGCCCATGCCGCGCTTTTTTGCGTGGTGGGGCAGTGAGCTGCAGGGGCTGTTGCCAGCATCCTGGCACAGCCGCTTTGGCGGCGGCCTGGCCTGGTATCTGCTCCAGCTGGAAGGCGACGAATGGACGGTGCGCAAAGCTGGCAGCAGTCAAGTGCTGGCGAGCTGGAGCAGCCAGCTCGATCCCGCCAGTCAGCAGGTGGCCTTGGCCGATGCGTTGCGCGGCATCGATGCCGAAGACCTGCGCATGGCGCTATGCCTGGATCCCACCCATGTCCTTCGTCCGCGCCTGAACCTGCCGCTGGCGGCGCGCGACAATCTCACCCAGATCGGCGCCTTCGAGATGGATCGGCAAACGCCGTTCCGCGTCGAACAAGTGCGCTACGACGTGCGCGAAATACGCGCACCCGCACCGCCGGGGCGTTTCGCCGCAGAACTCGTCGTGGTGCCGCGCCAGGCGCTGGATCCCGTACTGGCCAAACTCGCCGCCTCGGGTTTGCAGGTGGATGCCGTGGATGTGTCGTTCGGCGCGGATCGCCTGGGCGCGAACCTGCTGCCGGCGGAACTCGCCCTGCGCCGCAAGCATCCGCGGCAACGACTGAATTTTGCGCTGGGTGCTGCAGCGATGGTGCTGTTGCTGCTGTCGCTAGTGCAGTTCCTGCATAACCGCGCCAGCGCACTGGACCAGATGCGCGGCGAAGTGGAAGCGATGCGCGCGGATGCGCAGCAGGTGGCCGGACTGCGTCAGCAATTGCAGGACAACGCCGGCGCTGCCGGTTTTCTTGCCGAACGCAAGAAGCGCACGGTATCGGCGCTCGGCGTCTTGCAGGACATCAGCCAGCGACTGCCCACCACGGCGTGGCTGGAGCGTTTGAGCATCGACAATAGCGGGCAGGTCGGTTTCCAGGGCCAGAGCCCACAGGCGGCGCGTCTGGTGGATGCACTCAAGGGCTCACCCGTCATCACCGATGCGAACTTCCAGGGCACCATCCAGGTCGACCCTTCGACGGGCAAGGAGCGCTTCTACATGGTGGCGCAGCTGCGCAAGCCCAACGATGCCAAGCCCAAGGCGCCGGCGGCTTCAGGGAGCGCACCATGAAGATGACGACGCTCAAGCCGCGCGAAAGCCGCATCGCGGCGGTGCTGTTGCTGCTGGTCGTGTTGGTGGTCGCGTACTTCGCGCTGCTGCACTGGTGGTTCGTCGCGCCGCTGCAATCGATCCACGCGGAGATGGACGACCTGCGCGACACGCATGCGCGCTATGCCGCCGCCATCGCCGAGAAGCCGCAGCTGCAGCAACGCATCGCCGCGATGGGCGCAGGGCAGGCCGCCAGTCACGCCTTCCTGCCGGAAGATGATCCGAACGCCGCCGCTGCCGGTTTGATGCAGCGCGTGGTCGATGCGGTGGCCGCGCATCCGCAGGGCGGTTCGTGCGATGTCACGCAGAAAATGCCGGTGACCAATCCACCCGCCGCGCCGGACGAGCCGTATCGCAAGGTGGCGGTGAGCATCACCCTGCGCTGCGATGTGCAGCCGCTGGCCGAAACGCTGCACGATCTGGAGCAGGGCACGCCGTACCTGTTCGTCGATGACCTGAGCATCTACCGCAATCCGGTGGCGGCGATGCAGCAAGCCGCGGCGCCGTTGGAAGTGCAATTCACCTTGTCCGGCTATGTGCGCCAGCCACGCGCGACGAACGGCGACACGCAGGGAGCCGCGCCATGAACGCCGCCGCCCAACGTCGCCTGACGCCTGTGCTCGGCACGGTGGCCGTGCTGTTCGGTGCGCTGCTGCTGGTCTTGCTGGCCGGTGTGGGACGCGGCGTGTCCTGGGGCGCCCAGCGCCCGGCGGCGCCTCTGCCACCGACGCACGACCAGGGCCTGCCGCCGCCCGTGCCACTGGCGCAGTTCTCCGCCGTGTGGACACAGCCGCTCTTCAGCAACGACCGCAAACCGACGATGCATGCCGCCGCCGGTGGCGCGAGCCTGGGCGACATGCAGCTCACCGGCATCATCCTCACCCCGCCGCTGCACATGGCTTTGCTGCGCGACAAGAGCGGCGAGCACGAAGTGCGCGTGCGCCAGGGGGATGCGCTGCCCGATGGCAGCTGGCGCCTGGTCGATCTGAAGCCGCGCTCGGCCGTGTTCGAATCGGGCACTGGCCGCACCGAACTGCAATTGCCGGCCGGTGCGCCGATCGACATGCCCAAGGCCGACGGCAATGCGCCGCCGGCCCCGCCACCGCAACCGGGCATGGCCGTCGGCCCGGTGCCGGCACCGCAAAGCGGACCGATGTTCAATACCGCCAACCCAACGAATACGCCCAATCCTGCCTTGCAGTCGCCCAACGGGGTGGACGCGCAGGCCGATCGCATTCGTCTGTTGAAAGAAGCCATCCAGAAGCGCCGCGCCCAACAGCAGGCGGCGCCCCCCCAGGGAGCCCATTAAAGCCATGTCCATCCAGCGCACGCCGCGGTTGACCCGCATCAGTACGCTCACCCTGGCCCTGTGGCTGGCCGGTTGTCAGACGCTGCCGCCGCCCCGGAGCGACGACGGCGCGTTGCAGCGCGAGGCCATGGCCGGCACCGAGAAGCCGGTGCCCCCACCGTTACCGTTGAACACACGCAACACCACGCCCGATCAGGGTGTCACACCCAAGCCGCAACTGAGCGAAGGCAGCGGCCAGTTTGTGCGCGCCACCGGACTCAGCCAGCCGCGCAAGGCGGCCAGCGGCGACGGTGCGGTGACCTTCAACTTCGAGAACCAGCCGGTGCAGGCGGTGGTGAAGGCCATCCTCGGCGACCTGCTCAAGCAGAACTACACCATCGTGCCGGGCGTGCAGGGCAATGTGTCCTTCTCCACCTCCGAGCCGGTGGACAGCAGCCAGGCGATTCCGATTCTGGAAACGCTGCTGTCGTGGACCAACAACGCGTTGGTGATGCGCGACGGTCAATACGTGGTGATGCCGGCCAAAGACGCCGTGGGCGGCAACCTCGTGCCCAGCCTCAATGCGGTGGCACCGCAAGGTGGCCTGCAGGCGCGCTTGTTCCCATTGCGCTTCATCTCGGCTACCGAGATGCAGAAACTGATCAAACCCTTCGCGCGCACCGACGCGGTGCTGTTGGCCGATCCCTCGCGCAACGTCATCGTGCTCTCGGGCACCACGGCGGAGCTGGACAACTACCAGCGCACCATCCACACCTTCGACGTGGACTGGCTGCGCGGCATGTCGGTGGGCGTGTTCAGCCTGCAACATGCCAACGTGAGCGAACTCGGTGGGCAGCTCGATCAGATGTTCGGCCCCAAGGGCGACACGCCACTGGCCGGCATGGTGCGCTTCCTGCCGATCGAACGCACCAACGCCATCGTGGTGATCAGCAGCCAACCGCAGTATCTGCAGGAAGTGGGTGACTGGATCACCCGGATCGATCGTGGCGGCGGCAATGAGCCGGAGTTGTTCGTCTACGACGTGCGCAACCTCAAGGCGTCGGATCTGGCGCAGTACCTCGGGCAGATCTACACGCGCGGTAATGGCGGCGGCAACGATGCCGGCAAAGTCGGGCCGGGCCTCACCGGTTCCACGTTGGGCACCGACAACGCCAGTGGCAATGCCAGCGGCATGGGCAGCACGGCGGGCAGCTTCGGCAGCTCGCCCAGCGTCAATGGCGTGGGCGGAGGGTTTGGTAACGCCGGTGGCTTTGGCGGCACGGGAACGACGGGTACGACCGGCACCACGGGCGGCTTCGGTACGACGGGAACGGGCACGGGCGGTGGTTTCGGAAACACGGGCGGCAGTGCCGCCGGCGGCATGTCTTCGTTTGGTTCCAGCAACAATGCCAGCGGCAACAACAGCGCCGGGCAACAGTACGTCTCCGAAGATGGTTCCATCCGCATCGGCTCGGTCGACTCCAACAACCAGCTGATGGTGCGTGCGCGCCCGTCGCAGTGGAAGGAGATCGAAGAAGCCATCAAGCGCCTGGACAACGTGCCGCTGCAGGTGCAGATCGAGATGCGCATCCTCGAGGTGGATCTCACGGGGCAGCTGGAGTTTGGTGTGCAGTGGTATCTGCAGGGCCTGGCCGGCAGCACGCCCAGCTATGACAGCAACGGCAACGTCAACGGCGCGACCAATATTCCGCCAGGCGCGCATCGTCAGATATCGCTGGGTTCGGGTGGCAACCAATACGCAGGCGAGCCGCTCTTCTATTCTTTCCTGAGCACCAACGGCAAGTTCCAGGTGGCCATTCGCGCCCTGGAAACCAATGGCAACACCAAAACCTTGTCGGCGCCGTCGCTGGTCGTGCTCAACAATCAAGTCGCACACATCCAGGTCGGCGATCAGGTGCCGATCAATCAGACGTCCATCGTGACCGGCCTCAACACCACCGGATCGACGGCAAGCAGCGTCAGCTATATTCCGACGGGCGTCATTCTTGACGTGCAGCCGCGCGTGAATCCCGGCGGGCTGGTGTATCTGAATGTGCAGCAGCAGGTGAGCAACACGACCGGCTCAGCCAACTCGCAAGGCAACTTCACCATCCAGCAACGCGCCGTGGGTACGCAAATCGCCGTACAAAGCGGCCAGACTGTTCTGCTCGGCGGCCTGATCCAGCAAAACGAGAACAGCACGGATACCGGCATCCCCGGTCTCAATCGGGTGCCAATCATTGGTCGGCTGTTTGGCACAACCAATCACAACCGCAACCGCACCGAACTCATCGTGCTGATCACGCCGCGCGTGATCACCAGCAGTGAAGAAGCCAAGCAGGTGACGGACGAATACCAGCGCAAGTTTGAATCGCTGGCGCCGTTGCGGGCGACGGGTACTGCAGCGGGCGGGGCGGCAGCGCCCAGTCCTGGCGCGGGGGCGGCGAGTACGACGGCGCATCCGTAAACGGGTTTCTCTCTTTCCTGCGGGCGGCCTGAAAATGCCGCCCGGCGTTTTGCAGGCCTGGCACACCTCTTGTAGGAGCGCACTTGTGCGCGACCAGCCTACGGAGCGGAGCGCCGCAGCGTTGCGGTCGCGCACAAGTGCGCTCCTACAGTGGATGGCACCGGCTTCGGGTCGTGGATCAACGGCTGCAGACCGCCATTTGTGGGAGCGCACCCTGTGCGCGACAGACCTACGGAGCGGTACACCCATGCGCGGCTGTCGCGCACAGGGTGCGCTCCCACAGACAAGCGGGTGCGCCCGGTTTTGACTGTGTCATTCCAACACCGTCATGCATCGCAAACGCGCGAACAGGCAAAAGCCACCCACGCGACGCCAATCCGCACCCCGCTATCATCCCCTGATGAACACCGTCTCATCCTTTCCCATCACCCCCCTCCTGCCCGAGATCACAAGCTCCCTCGCGGCACATCCGCGCCTCGTGCTCGAAGCGCCGCCCGGGGCCGGCAAGACCACCCAGGTGCCATTGGCGCTGCTCGATCAACCTTGGCTCGCCGACGGCAAAATCCTGATGCTCGAACCGCGCCGCATCGCTGCGCGGGCGGCGGCGCAGTTCATGGCCAGGCAGCTGGGTGAGGAGGTGGGGCAGACGGTGGGGTATCGGATTCGCTTCGAGGCGAAGGTCAGCGCGGCTACGCGTGTTGAAGTGGTGACCGAAGGCATCCTCACGCGGATGATCCAGGACGATCCCGAGCTCACCGGCATCGGTGCGATCCTGTTCGACGAATTCCATGAGCGGCATCTCGCCGGGGATCTGGGTGCCGCGTTTGCGTTGGACATACAGGGCACCTTGCGTCCGGCGCTGCGACTGGTGGTGATGTCCGCCACGCTCGATGGCGAGCGCATCGCGCAGTGGCTCGATGCGCCGCGGATCAGCAGTCCGGGTCGCAGTTTTCCCGTGCGGGTCGAATATCCCGCCGCTCGCGCGCAGGAGACCACCGAGCATCAGCTGGCGCGTGTGGTGCGTCAGGCCCTGGAGGAAAACCCCGGCGACGTGCTGGCGTTTCTGCCCGGCCGTCGCGAGATCGCGCGCACGCAGGCTGTGCTGGCATCGTCACTGGACGAGAACATCGACATCGTGGCCTTGCATGGCGAACTGTCGATGGCCGAACAGCAGGCCGCGTTGAGTCCGGCGGAGCCCGGTACGCGGCGTGTGGTGCTCGCCACCAATGTTGCCGAATCCAGTGTCACGCTGCCGGGCATCCGTGCGGTGGTGGACAGCGGGCTGGCGCGCGAGCCGCGCTTCGATCCCAACTCCGGCTTCACGCGGTTGGAGACGGTGAATGTCTCGCAGGCTTCGGCCGATCAGCGTGCCGGTCGTGCCGGTCGCGTCGCCGAAGGGACGGCGTACCGCCTGTGGCCGCAAAGCAAACGACTGGATCCGTCGCGCACGGCCGAGATGGCGCAAGCCGAGTTGTCGGGGCTTGCCTTGGAACTCGCCGCATGGGGCATCACCGCGAACAGCGGCAACACGCTGCCCTGGCTCGATGCGCCGCCCTCGGGTGCCTTGGCGCAGGCGCGTGAGTTGCTCGTGCAGCTGACTGCGTTGACGGCAGATGGGCGCATCACCGCGCTCGGTCGCCAGATGCTCGAACTCGGCGCCACGCCACGGCTGGGTGCGGCGGCCTTGCGCGCCGAGCCTGAATTGCGCGCGCTGGTCGCCGATCTGCTTGCCTTGATGGAAGCGCGCTCGCCCCTGCGCGGTGAGCAGGCGCGCAGCGATGACTTCCGTGCCCGCGTGAGCGCGCTTCATGTGTGGCGCGATCGTCACACCGCGGGCGCGCGCGGTGGTGCGGACGCCGGTGCGCTTGCGGCCATCGAGCTGGCGAGCAAAGGTTGGCGTCGTCGCCTGGACATGCGTTCGGCGGCAAGCGGTGTGCCGGACAGCCATGCCGTGGGCGATTTGCTCTTGCATGCGTTCCCGGATCGCGTGGCGCGCCGCGACGACAACAACCCGCTGCGTTACACGCTAGCCAATGGTCGTGGTGCGCGCCTGCACGAGAATACTGCGCTGCACGGCGAGCCGTGGCTGGTGGCGCTGGACCTGCGCTTCGAGGCGCGGGACAGCCTGATTCTCGCGGCCGCGCCGATCGATTACCGCGTGCTGGAGCGGGACTACCCGGCGCAGTTCAAACGCGAACGCGCCTTGCGCTGGAACGACGAACGCAACGCGGTGGAAGCCTTCGACGAACACCGCTTCGCCAACATCGTGCTGGAACGACGCAGCGTGCCGGTGAAGCCTGAAGACGCGCTGCCGGCATTGCTCGCCGCGGTGCGGGCGAAAGGCATCGATACCTTGCCGTGGAGCGATAACGCCAGACGCTTGCGCGCACGCATGCAGGCTTTGCGTGGATGGGTGCCGGAACTGGGTCTGCCCGATATCTCGGATACGGCGCTGCTGGATACTTTGGAAGACTGGCTCGCCCCGTATCTCAACGGCAAGCGTCGCCTCGACGCCTTGAGCGCGGAAGAACTCTCGCAGGCGCTAGGCTCTTTGTTCGATTACGAGCAACGCCGCCAGCTTGATGCGCAGGTTCCGGAAAGCCTGACTGTGCCCAGCGGCATGACGCGTCGCCTCGAATACGCCGAAGGCGAAGCGCCGGTGCTGGCAGTGAAGCTGCAGGAATTGTTCGGACTGGCTGACACGCCGCGCGTGGCGAACGGACGCATTCCCGTCACGTTGCACCTGCTCTCGCCCGCGGGTCGCCCGATCCAGGTCACGCAGGATCTCAAGGGCTTCTGGGAGCGCACCTACCCTGAGGTGAAGAAGGAATTGAAGGGACGCTACCCGCGTCATCCCTGGCCGGATGATCCGTGGACGGCCGCGCCGACGCATCGGGCCAAGCCGCGCGGCACCTGATAAAAAAGGCTGCCGACCTTTCGGTGCGGCAGCCTTGGTCAGACGCAGCTTTCAACTAAAGATCAGCGGCCGATCTCGCGCAGCCGCTTGCCGCTCATCAGGTTGCGCTCGATCTGCTCCAGCGTCACGCCCTTGGTCTCCGGCACCAGCCAGAACGTCACCAGGATGAATACCGCGTTGAGCGCGGCATACAACCAGAACGTGTGTGCATTGCCGATGCCGTTGAGCAGGCTCAGGAAGGTGAAGCCCACGATCATGTTGCAGATCCAGTTGGTGAAGGTGGAGCAGGCGATGCCGAAGTCGCGGCCCTTGAGCGGCTGGATCTCCGAGCACAGCGTCCACACCAGCGGGCCGGCGGACATGGCAAAACCCACGATGAAGATCAGCAGCATCGTCACCGTGAAGATCTGCGCACCATGGTCGTGGATGCCGTTGTTCATCATCGTACCCACGACACCCAGGCCTACGGCCATCACGGCAAAGCCGGTGTAGAGGATGGGCTTGCGGCCCCAGCGGTCGATCAGCGCGATGGCGATGAAGGTGGCCAGCACATTGGTGAGGCCGACCAGCGCGGTAAACCACATCTGCGCCGAGGTGTCGTAGCCCATTTCCTTGAAGATGCGCGGCGCGTAATACATCACCACGTTCATGCCGGTGAACTGCTGCATCAGCTGCAGCAGCACGCCCAGCCACACCGAGCGACGGAAGTTGCGGTTGTCCTTGAACAGATGCCAGCCGCGTTGCGGGGTCTTGAGCTGCTCTTCGATATCAGCGGCCTCGCGCGCCACCACGACGCTGTCGCCGCGCAGGCGCTGCAGCACTTCGATCGCCTCGTCGCGGCGACCGCGCATCATCAGCCAGCGCGGACTATCCGGCAGGAACATCACGCCGAGCAGGAACAGCACGCCGGGAATCGCGATGATGCCGAGCATCCAGCGCCAGGCGCCGTTGTAGCTCAATGCGGTGTCCGAGAGAAACGCCACCAGGATGCCGATGGTGATCATCAGCTGATAGGTGGAAATCATCGCGCCGCGGATGCGCTCCGGCGCCACTTCGGCCAGATAAAGCGGTGCAGTGAACGTCGCCAGGCCAATCGCCAGGCCGAGCACCACGCGCGCGGCGATCAGCGTTTCCGGCGACCACGCGCCGCCCGACAGCAGCGAACCGAGGATAAACAACACGGCACCGAGGATCAGCGAGCGCTTGCGGCCCAGCGTGGCCGACAACCAGCCGGCGCCTACCGCACCGACGGCTGCGCCGAACATCATCGAGCTCACGATCCATTCGATCATGTGGTCGCTGACTTTGTATTCGGCCTGGATGAATTGCGTGGCACCGGAAATCACGCCGATGTCCAGGCCGAACATGAGGCCCGCCAACGCGGCGAGCACACAGGTGAAGATGATGGTGACCTTGGCTTGCGCCGAGGCTGGCGAGATGACTTGGGCATTCATGGAAAAACTCCCCCGCTGGCGATAGTGGTGCCTCTAATGGGCTGGTGTGCTTGAGCCGCGGTCCCTAGGCGGCAGCGATGACGTGTGGCGGCGGCCCGGCGAAACGCGGTTCGGGCAAGCCACGAAAACCTGCATCGGCGACGAACAACGCGCCGGCATAGGGTTGAGCAGCGAGCGCGGCCTCGTCGAGACCGTCGCGCGCACTGGTGATGTACAGCGTCGAAAAATCCGTGCCGGCGAAGGCCGGTTTGGTGGGCTGCGATGCAGGCACGTCGATGATGCGGTCGAGCTGGCCCGCCGGCGTGTAGCGCACCACGCGGCCCAATCCCCATTGGGCGTTCCACAGGCCGCCGTCGCGATCGATGGCTGAACCATCGGGTTCGCCGCGTGCATCGTCCAGCGTCACGAAGTGGCGCACGTTGGATACCTGATCGCCGTAATCGCAGCACTGGATGGTGCGCGTGGGCGAATCGCAGAAATACATCGTGCCGCCATCCGCACTGAACGCGATGCTGTTGCTGATCGCCACGCCCGGCAAGGGCAGGCGCTCCAGCGACAAGTCATGATTGAGACGATAGAAACCACCCACCGGTTTCTTTGGCCCACTTGCGGGCTCATGCAATGTGCCGAACACAAAGCGGCCCTGGCGATCGCAGCCACCGTCGTTGAGTCGGGTGGGCAGTTCGGCTTCCACGTCGGTGATGCCAACGAACGTGTGTGTGGATGGATGAAAGAACGCCAGACGCGATGCCAACCCCAGCAGCAGCCAGCCGTCCGCTTCGCACAGCGCAAAACTGCCGAGGCGCTCGGGCATGCTCCACTGGTGAAGTGCACCGTCGTGCGGGCGGTAGCGCCACAGCGTACTGGCGTGGATATCGGTCCAGTACAGCACCTGGCCGCGATCGCACCAGGTGACGCCTTCGCCCAGCGTGTTGTGCACCTGCATGGCGACAGCGGCGCGGATGTTCATACCCAGCCACCGTCGACGATGAAGTCCTGGCCGGTGCACATGCGGCTGTCGTCGGCGGCGAGGAAAAGCGCCGCACGTGCCAGATCGTCGGCCATCAGATAGCCGGGCAGGCACTGCACGCGGGCAATCTCCGCTTCGCCTTCGGCATCAAGCCACAGGCGACGCTGCTTCTCGGTGATCACCCAGCCGGGCACCAGCACATTGATGCGGATGCGGTCGCGGCCCAGCTCCCGAGCGAGGCCATTGACCAGGCCGTGTACCGCGGATTTCGCCATCGCATACATCGGATAGCCGGCGTTCTTCTTCATCCAGCCGGTGGAACCCAGGCAGATCACCGACCCGCCGCCCAGCGAACGCATGTCGTCGCGCACGGCCTGCGTGGCGAAATATTGATGGCGAAGATTGATCGCCATGTTCTGCTCGAACTCGGCTGCCGTCGTGCTGCCGAATTCGTGGCGTACGTCGTTGGCCGCATTGTTCACCAGCACGCCGATGGGGCCGTGCACTTCACGCGCCGTCGCGATGGCGGCTTCCAGCGCGTCGAGCTGGGTGACGTCGCAACGTACGAACAAAGGGCGATGTGCGCTGGCGGCGAGACCTTCCACAAGTTGCTCGCCATTGGCCTGATCGATATCGATGAACGACACCCGCGCGCCCTGTTTCGCGAAATGCTCCACGAAGGCCGCGCCGATGCCGGTGGCGCCGCCCGAGATGAACACGTGGCGGTCGATCAGGCTGGGATAGCTCGCGTACGCCATGCTTACCACTCCGCCACGCTGCCGTCGGCATGGCGCCAGATCGGATTGCGCCAGCGGTGACCCACGGCGGCGCGCTCGGCCACGTAGGCTTCGTTGACCTCGATGCCCAGGCCGGGTCCATTCGGAATGGCGACGAAACCATCCTCGTAGGCAAACACGCTGCGATCCTTCACATAGTCGAGCAGATCGTTGCCGGCGTTGTAGTGGATGCCCAGGCTCTGTTCCTGGATGAAGGCGTTGTGGCACACCGCATCGAGCTGAAGATTCGCAGCAAGCGCGATCGGGCCGAGCGGGCAGTGCAGCGCCAGTGCCACGTCATACGCTTCGGCCATGGCGGCGATCTTGCGCGTTTCGGTGATGCCGCCCGAGTGCGAGGGATCGGGCTGGATGATGTCCACGCCGCCCATCTGCAGCACGCGCTTGAAGTCGTAGCGCGTGTACAGGCGCTCGCCCAGCGCGATCGGCGCCGGCGAAATCGCGGCCAGTTCCGGCAGCGCTTCGAGGTGATCGGACAGCACCGGCTCCTCGATGAACATCAGCTTGAACGGGGCGAGTTCACGCATCAGCACCTTGGCCATCGGTTTGTGCACGCGGCCATGGAAATCCAGGCCGATGCCAATATGCGGGCCCACCGCGTCGCGGATCGCCTGCACGTTCTCGATCACCAGCTCGACCTTGTCGTAGGTGTCGACGTATTGCAGTTCTTCGGTGGCATTCATCTTCACCGCGGTGAAGCCACGCGCCACGGCTTCCTTCGCGGCACGCGCCGTGTCGGCCGGGCGGTCGCCGCCGATCCACGAGTACACGCGAATGCGATCGCGCACCGGGCCGCCCAGCAGCTGATGCACGGGCTGGTTCAGATCCTTGCCCTTGATGTCCCACAGCGCCTGGTCGATGCCGGCGATGGCGCTCATCAGCACCGGGCCACCGCGGTAGAAGCCGCCGCGATACATCACATTCCACAGGTCTTCGATATGACGCGGGTCCTTGCCGATCAGGTAGTCGGACAACTCATCCACGGCCGCAGCGACAGTGTGTGCACGCCCTTCGACGATGGGCTCACCCCAGCCGACGATGCCCGCATCGGTCTCAATGCGCAGGAACAGCCAGCGCGGGGGAACCAGGAAGGTGGTGAGGCGGGTGATCTTCATGCATGCGATCCTTGTGCATCAGAGTGGCTGCGCCAGGCGTCGGCGAACGCGCGTGCGCGCGCCGCGACATCGCTGGCCGGACGGCCGGGAGCGTAGAGAGAGGAACCGATGCCGAAGCCGCCGGCGCCGGCGGCCAGCCACGGTCCCATGTTGTCGGGCGCGATGCCGCCGACCGGCAGCACCGCGAGATCCTTGGGCAGCACCGCGCGCCATGCCTTGAGCACGGCGGGGCTGGCTTGTTCGGCAGGGAACAGCTTGAGCGCATCGGCACCGGCGGCAAGCGCGGCGAACGCCTCCGTTGGTGTGGCGACACCCGGTACGCAATAGAGGCCTGCCTGCTTGGCCGCGCGAATCACGTTGACGTCGGCATGCGGCATCACAATGAGGCGGCCGCCAGCATCAGCCACGTTCTTGACGTCGGCAGGGTCGAGCACGGTGCCTGCACCGATCAGATAGCCATCGCCCAGTGCGTCGACCATGCGACGGATACTGTCGAACGCCCGCGGCGAATTGAGCGGCACTTCGAGCATGCGAAAACCGGCGTCGACCAGCACGCGGCCGATCTCCACCGATTCGTCGGGCGTCAGGCCGCGCAGGATGGCGACGAGGGGGAGTGGATCAAGCCATGACTTCATGCGTTTATGCCGTTGCTTGCGTGGGGATCAGGCCGGCGGCTTCGGCGATGCGCCAAAGGCCGTGCGAGGTGGTGGCATCGGGCGCCTTGTGGACGGTGAGCCCAAACATCGCCGCTGCCTTGAGGTAGCGATCGCATAGCGCACCTTCGCCCACCATGTGCACGCTGGACGATGGATCGGCCCAGCCGGCGGCGATAGCGATGCGCATTTCGTCGCCTATCAGCAGGCCGGACAGGTAGTCGGTCACCGAACTGGGGGCAAGCACGCCGTCGAGCATGAGGGTGCGCGCCGAAAACACGCACGAGAGCGCGCCGGCCGCGCCGCTGTCGCGCGCCATCGAGACGCCGCGACGAAACGCGTTGTCGTCATCGATGGCGGGCGGCAGTTGCGCGCCAAGTATCGAATGCTGGGTCAGCAGGCCGAACAGCTCGCCGGTCATCACGGTGGCAAAGCCAGTCACCATGCCATCGCGCAGCGACACCCACTTGCTGTGCGTGCCGGGCAGCAACAGGCAGCCATGGCCGGCGACATCCGGCGATTGCGCAACGACGCCGACGACCTGGGTCTCCTCGCCACGCATCACATCGGGACGCGCGGGATCGCGCAGGCCCGGCACGAGATGAAGCGTGCGGCCATCGGCAGCTAACGTGCTCAGCGCACCGGCGAGCCGATCGACGCTGGTGGGCGTATCGAGATAAGGCACTTCCAGCCAGCCGTTGCGACTGCCCACCATGCCGCAGGCCAGCACCGGCAGCTCGGGCCAGTGTTCGACGGCCTGCGCAAAGGCGGCCGGAAAGCCGCCCTCGGGAAGATGGCGGATGCCGTGCGAGAACGTGCGCTTCTCCAGCACCTGGCCCTGACCGTCATAGAGATAGGCACGCAGCTGCGTGCTACCCCAGTCCAGGCCGATAAGCGCGGTGTTCACGCGCTGGCCTTCTTGCGCGCCTTGCCGCGGCTGCGATGCAGGTTGGTCTGCGAGTCGGCAATCATCGCCAGCATGGTCTTGCGCGCCACTTCCGGCTGCTTGCGCTTGATCGCCTCGAGCACCTTCTGGTGATAGGGCAGCGAATACTTGAAATCGCTGGCGCTGCGTGCGGACAAGGTGAAGAAGGTGCCCAGCGCCGTTTCGATCACCGAGAACAGCGACTGCATCAACTCATTGCCGGTGGCGTGCAACACCGCGTCATGGAACATCAGGTCGGCGGTGGACCACTCGTCCAGCGTCTGTGCGGCGTCCATGGCGTTGTACGCCTCTTCGATATGCGCCAGCTGTGTCGTCGTACGTCGACGCGCAGCGGCAGCCGCGGCGGCCGGCTCGATGATCTCGCGCATTTCCACCAGCTTGTCCACGAAGTCGTCGGTGGGCATGGAGGCACAACGCCAGGCCAGCACGTCGGCGTCCAGCTGATTCCAGTAGCGCTCCTCGAGCACGCGGGCGCCAACGCCGGTGCGTGATTCGATCAAGCCTTTTGCCGACAGCACCTTCAGGGCCTCGCGCAAGGCGGTACGACTGACCTGCAGGCTTTCGGCGAGGGTTTCCTCGCGCGGCAGGATCTCGCCGGGCTTCACCTTGCCGCTGACGATGCGCAGCCCGATCTCGTGCATGACATGCCCGTACAGGCTGCGAACTGCGATCGGCTTCTTCATGAAATCCTCTTACCCCTGGCCCTGACGAAGGGTGATCCGTGCGCGTGCAGGCATATTAGATGCGCCCGATTCGATTGTCATACAAACGGACTATAAGCAACTTGGCCCGCTGATGCCAAGGTGTCCGCAGCGATTTTTTGGTGCGTTGGTCCCGGCCGGGTGTGCGCTGGCAGGAACATGCGATGACGCAATGCAGAAAGTTCTCATCCGCATGACGTCCCCAGCGTCGCCGTGTTCGCCTCCGAACATCGCATGAAAGCGCCGCTTTTGGTTTTTTCGAGCATGCCACTTCACGCAATGTCGCATCGCACCAAGAAAAAATTCGGTGCCGATGAACACTTGCACGATAATCATACAATGTGATTGCATGCGCTCCATCGTGATACGGCGAAGGGGACACCAGGGACATGCAGCGCGCAGGTTTGATGGCTTCGATTCTTGGCCTGGCGACTTTGTCGATGGCCGCGCATGCGGCTGACGCCAGGCGCGAGACCTTCGGCAGCATGCCCGATGGCAGCAAGGTGGATGCGGTGGTGCTGAGCAACGGCCATGGCATGCAGGCGCGCATCATCGCGCTGGGTGCGAGCATCCAGTCGCTGGCCACGCCCGATCGCAACGGCAAGAGCGCGAACATCGCGCTGGGTTATTCGTCGCTCGCTGATTACCTGAGCAATCCCCAATATTTCGGCGCCACCGTCGGCCGCTACGCCAATCGCATCGCCAAGGGCAAGTTCACCCTCGACGGCCACGCCTATAGCGTGCCGGTGAACAACGGCGTCAATTCCCTGCACGGTGGCAGCAAGGGTTTCGACAAGGTGCTGTGGACCGTGGGCGAGGTGAAGCACGATGCCGGCAAGGCCAGTGTGACGCTGAGCTATGAGAGTCCCGATGGCGACATGGGATATCCCGGCAAGCTCACCGCCATGGTGACTTACACGCTCGACGAGCAGAACCGTCTCTCCATCGATTACCGCGCCAGCACCGACAAGACGACCATCGTCAATCTGAGCAACCACGCCTATTGGAATCTTTCCGGCGAAGGCTCGGGCAGCGTGATGGACCATCGCCTCACCATCGCCGGCGACGCTTACCTGCCGGTCGATGCTGGTTCCATTCCGACCGGCGAGATCCGCAACGTCGCCGGCACGCCGTTCGATTTCCGCCAGGCCAAGCCCATTGGCCGCGACATCCGTACCAACGACACGCAGTTGCTCAATGGTCATGGCTATGACCACAACTGGGTGATCAGCAAGGACGAAGCACCTGCGTTGCGCATGGTTGCGCGCGTGGAAGATCCGGCATCCGGTCGCGTGCTGACGTTGAAGTCGAGCAAGCCAGGCCTGCAGTTCTACTCGGGCAATTTCCTGGATGGCACCACCGTGGGCACGGGTGGTCATGTGTATCGCCAGGGCGACGCGTTTGTATTGGAACCGCAGCTTTATCCGGATACGCCCAATCAGGCGTCGTTCGGATCGGCACGGCTGGAGCCGGGCCATGAGTACCGCAACCTGATCGTGTACGAGTTCACCACCGAGTCGGCGCGCGGAGCGCACTGACCTATCGAACATTCGAAACAAGGGCGCCCGCGAGGGCGCTCGTAGGGTCGCTTTGTCTTCGAACAAGGCGTCCATGCGCAACTACTACGTCGCTGCATGAAGCGCGACGGCATCGAGGGAGAGCTGATGAAGTACGCATTTTTGGCAGTGGCCTTGGGTCTGGCGGCAACGATCGCCGCGCCGTCCCATGCGCGCGACGCGTCGCAACGCTGGACGCCTGCCGAGGCCAAGACCTGGTACGCCAGGCAGCAGTGGCCGCTGGGCAGCAACTATCTGCCGTCCGACGCCATCAATCAGCTGGAGATGTGGCAGGCCGACACGTTTGATCCCGCGCGTATCGACCAGGAGTTCGGCTGGGCGCAGCAGGCCGGCATGACCACCATGCGCGTGTTCCTGCACGACCTGCTGTGGCAGCAGGATGCGGCGGGCTTCAAGAAGCGCATCGATACCTTCCTCACCATCGCCGACAAGCACGGCATCAAGCCGATCTTCGTGCTGTTCGATTCCTGCTGGGATCCGGAGCCCAAGCTCGGCCCGCAGCACCCGCCGATCCCCGGCGTGCACAACTCCGGCTGGGTGCAGAGCCCGGGCGTGGCGATGACTGATCCCAGCCAGGTCCCGCGCCTGGAGCAGTACGTGAAGGACATCGTGGGCAGCTTCGCCAAAGACAAGCGCATCCTGGCGTGGGACGTGTGGAACGAACCGGACAATCCGGGTGGCGGCAACTACGACGCCAAGGAGCCGGCCGACAAGATCAACCACGTAGCCGCGCTGTTGCCGCAGGTATTCGCCTGGGCGCGCAGCACCGCGCCAGTGCAGCCGCTCACCAGTGGTCTTTGGCACGACGACGACTGGACCGATCCGGCCAAGCTCAATGCGGTGGAGCGCACCCAGCTCGAGCAGTCCGACGTGATCAGCTTCCACGACTACAGCTGGCCGGAAACCTTTGCGGGTCGCGTGAAGCAGTTGCAGACGTATGGACGTCCGTTGATCTGTACCGAATACATGGCGCGCGGCAACGGATCCACCATCGACGGCGTGTTGCCCATCGCCAAGAAGGCCGACGTGGGCATGGTCAACTGGGGCTTCGTGCTCGGCAAGTCGCAGACCAATATGCCGTGGGATTCGTGGCAGCGCCCGTACACGATGGCGCCGCCCACCTTGTGGTTCCACGACCTGTTCTATGCCGATGGCAAGCCTTATCGCCAGCGCGAGATCGACATCCTTCGTTCGCTGTCGCACGCGCCGCGCGGCACGGTGCCGGCGGATGCAGTGACGTTTCCGATGCAAGCGGCGGGTGCCGTCCGCTGAGGCGGCGCCGTCTTTTCAACTTCTAGCGCCGTCGCGGAGAACGACGGCGTCCTGAATAACGATGCCGCCGGCTGAGCTGGCGGGCCATGACCTCTGAGGGGAGGCTTTCCATGATACGCACACATATCCAGAGAACCTTGTTGGCAGCCGCCATCGCCGCATCGTTCAGCGTCGCGCACGCTGCCGATGCACCGGCCGCGCCGGCCGATCCGCAACAGTCGACGGACACCACCAATCCACCGGCGAATGCACCGAAGAAGCCCGCCACCGCCTCCGACGCACAGCAGAAAGACGCGGTGAATCTGTCGGGCGTGGTGGTGACGCCCTTGCGCGAGAGCCTGCAGAGCGCACAGACGCTCAAGCAGGATTCGCGCATGATCACCGACTCGATCGTGGCCGAAGACATCGGCAAGCTGCCGGACAACAGCGTCGCCGACGCACTGCAGCGCATCACCGGCGTGCAGGTGGCGCAGGGCTTCCAGGGCGAGACCAGCTCGGTGGTGATCCGTGGCCTGCCCAACGTGATCACGACGCTCAATGGCCGCGAAATCTTCAGCGGTGTCGGTCGCGCATTCGCGTTCCAGAACCTGCCGGCGACGGCGGTGAAGACCGTGCAGGTGTACAAGACCAGCGAGGCCAGCCTGCCCGACGGCGGCATCGCCGGCATGGTCGACATGCAGCTGTTCCGCCCGTTCGATTTCGACGGCAGCAAGGTGGCCGCGACGGTCAACGAGACGCACAGCAAGTACGGCGACCACACCGATCCCTCGGGCAGCGTGTTGCTCAGCGATCGCTGGAAGACCGACCTGGGCGAGTTCGGCGCGCTGATGAATGTGGGCTACGACCGCCAGCATTACGCCTATAACGCCGTATGGGACGACTTCCCGAAGGTGCTCACCGATGGTTCCGGCGCACCCGTGCGCACGTCCAGCGGCAATCTCATTTCCGCCCCGAACGGCTTCGGCGCCGACTACAACATCGGCGACCGCACGCGTCAGGAATTCAACTACGCGCTGCAGTGGAAGCCCAACGACAGCACCGAGATCTATGTCGAAGGCCTGTATGACTGGGATTCGGATAACTACAACCAGCCGTTCTTCTTCAGCTTCCCGGTGGGCTCGGTCGATCCGCAGAACATCAAGGTCACCAATAACTGCTACGCCAATCAGCTGACCGGTTCCACCTATTACGGCCAGACCATCTGCGACGCGGCCAGCGGCAGCTGGACCGGCAACACCTATGCGGCCACCAGTACGCAGGCGCACCAGGAGTGGGGCCACGACATCCAGAACTCGATCGGCGCGAAGTGGCATGGCGATCGCCTGAACCTGTCGACCGACCTGTCGTTCAACTCGTCCTCGTTCCATGAGCAGACCTTTATTGTCGACACCTTCCTGAAGGCGCCGATCACAACGGTCTGGAACGGCGCGCAGAACTGGCAGCTTGCGGGCAACCCGGCCAACGATCCGTCGAACTACTACCTCAACGGCTTGTTCCAGACCTGGAACAACCAGCGCGGCAAGCAGACGGCGTGGCGTGGTGACGGCAACTACGACATCAACGGCAGCTTCTTCCAGTACGTGGATTTCGGCCTGCGTTATTCTGATCACAAGGCGCAGTACAACGGCAGCATTGAAGTATCCACGCCGCCGCCGGGTGGCACGGGAGATATCTCGCTCAATCCCAATCCGGCCAACCAGGTGATTGCGCGCTTCCCCAGCGGCTACTTCTGCAGCCAGCCGACCACCAATGCGATCCCGCAGCCGTGGCTCAGTGGCTGCTTCAATTACCTGACCAACAATGCCGATGCGATTCGCACGCTGTACGGCGTGCCGACCGGTCTGGCGGCGGAGAATCCGGGCCGCTTCTATCACATCGACGAGAAGTCCTATGCGGGCTACTTCCAGTTTGGTTACGGCAACGAGCTGTGGGGCATGCCGTTCGATGGCCTGATGGGCATGCGCATCGAACGCGTGAAGCGCAACCTCGATGCGTTCTCGTATGACGCTTCCACCAACGTGTACTCGCCGCTGTCCGATTCGACCGACTCGCCGGTGTACTTGCCGAACCTCAGCTTCAACCTGCACATCAAGGACAACCTGCAGTTGCGCCTGGTGGCGGCGAAGACGCTGACGTATCCCGATTTCGGCCAGCTCAACCCGTCGCTGTCGCTCAACCCGGGCACGATCAATCGCGCCGGAGTGGCGAGCAGCGGCAATCCGGACCTGAAGCCGATTCGCTCCAACAACTACGACGCGGCGCTGGAGTATTACTTTGGTCCGGCCAGCTACGTGAGCGGCAGCGTGTTCTATCGCGATATCAACGGCTACATCCAGAACTACGTGACGGATGTGACCATCGGTGGCCAGCCGTTCCAGCTCAATTCGCCGCAGAGTGCGGGTTCGGGTCACCTCGATGGCGCGGAAGTGGCGTACCAGCAGTTCTTCGATTTCCTGCCTGAACCGTTCAACGGCCTGGGCATGCAGCTCAACTACACCTATATCGAAGGTTCCACGCGTTCGCCGCAGTTCATCGGCGGGCCGGTGGTCACCTCGCCGCTGCAGAACGTGTCCAAGAACAACGGCAATGCCGTGCTGATGTATGAAAAGTTCGGCTGGTCCGCACGACTGGCCTACAACTACCGCAGCCGCTTCATCGATGGCTTCAACCAGCCCACCGTGGCCGGCGTGAACGACGAGATCAAGCCGGCCAACCAGGTCGACTTCTCGCTCGGTTACGACATCAACAAGTACTTCACCGTAGTGTTCAACGCGACCAATATCCTTGGCGCGAACCTGCATCAGTATTGGGGCGATGGCGACACCCGCCCGCGTGACATCCGTTACCAGGACCGCACCTACGGCCTGGGCGTGCGCTTCAAGATGTAATCCTCTCCCACTTGGCGGGAACGGTAGTGACATGCCGTTTCCCGCCTCCTTTTTTGGGAGGCTCACTCATCGTGCGCCGTTGCAGGCGTGAACCGGGATTCCGTGCATGACTCGCTTGACGTTAGGTTTGTCCACGCTGGCCGTTTGCATCGCCACGTTGCTGTCCACCCGTGCGACCGCTCAGGATGCTCCTGAACCCGCCGTGGGCACGCATCTGGCGGACGCTTCGGGCTATGTGTCGATCACGCGCATCGAGCACGGTTCGCCGGAAGACAAGGGACGCCTGCTGATGGCGTTCGAACAGGACGGTATGAACGGCATTCCGCTGTGGGAAAGCCGCGACGGTGGCGATCATTGGCGCTTCCTCATGAATGTCGCCGATCAGACGCACAGCAAGGACAAGAACTGGCAGCTGCGCTGGCAACCGCATATCACTGAACTGCAGCGCGCGAGCGGCGATCTGCCGGCAGGCACGCTGGTGCTCTCGGCCAACGCCACCGGCAACGATGCGCAGGGCAGGGTGAACGAAGAAGACCTGCAAATGTATACCTCCACCGATGCCGGCAAGACCTGGCATTACCGCAGCTCCATCATCAAGGGCGGCGGGCGGCCGGAGGACAAGGACAACAAGGGCGTGTGGGAATCCAATATCCACGTGCTCGACGACGGCCGCATGGTGGCCTATTACTCCACCGAGCAGCACAAGGCCGAGGGTTATAACCAGGCGCTGGGACACAAGGTCTCCGACGACGGCGGCAAGCATTGGGGCAAGGAAGTGCTGGATGTGGCGATACCCGGTGGCGTGGAGCGCCCCGGCATGGCCATCGTCACGCGCCTGGGCGACCATCGCTATGCCATGACGTACGAGAACATCGATGGGCCCAGGAATGGCCAGGTGTTCATCAAGTTCAGTCGCGACGGACTGGACTGGGGCGATCCGCAACGCCACGGCGAACCGGTGATGACGCTCTCGGGCTTCTGGCCCGCCGCGTGTCCCGTGGTTCAGTGGTTCCCGCTGGGCGGTCCCGAAGGCGTCATTGTGGTGTCCGCGGAACGCGGCGGCGGCGGTGCGGATGAAGGCGGCCGCTCGCTGTACTGGAACAACGCTTCCGGTCGCGGCCCATGGTGGGAAGTACGTGCACCGGTACAAAAGCGCACCGGCAATATCCATGCGGGTTGGACGCAGGCACTGCTGCTGCGTGATGACGGCCGCATGCTGCATGTCACCACCTCGTCGTCGCCCGAGGCGCCGACCAGTGTCAAGCACAACGAAATCCTGTTCAACACGGCGAAGTTGAACTTCAATCGCTACGAAGCCGAAGACGCGCAGTTCACCGGCGCGGTCTCCGTGCCGGATCGAAAGGCGTCCAGTTTCCGCAAGGCGCGCCTGAGTGCGGGTCCCGAAGGTCGCCTGCGCTTCGTGGTCAACAGTACGGGCGGCGAACACGCGCTGCGTGTGCGCTACGCCGATCTCGGACTGGCGGCGCAGCCTGCGATCGTCGTCAATGGTGCGCGTCTTGCCAATGCCAACCTCACCAAGACGGATGACGGCTGGCTGCTCGAGAACATCTCGGCGTCCTTGTTGCCCGGGTTCAACACCATCGACGTGGACGGCGGCGCCCACGTGGTCGACGTCGACTATCTGCAGATCGACGGCGATGCCGCCACGGCGGGTCAGCCGTGAAGCGCACGTTCGCCGCCATCGCTGGCATGTTGCTGATCGCGGCCTCGCATGCGCAGCCGCCGGCCACCATGCATGCGCTGCTGCCGTCCGGGCCCGACCCGTGGGTAGCGCAGCGCGACGGCGTCTATTACTACACGAGCACCGAAGGCAACCGCATCTCGCTGCGCAAGACCACCGACATGGCGCATCTGGCCGATGCCACGCCGGTGGTGGTGTGGCGTCCGCCGGCCGAAGGTCCCAACTCCCATTCGATCTGGGCGCCCGAGCTGCATTACCTGGACGGCAAGTGGTACCTGTATTACTCAGCGTCCGACAAGGCGCATGACGACGACGCGCATCGCCACGTGTGGGTGCTGGAGAATGCGTCGAGCGATCCCACCCAGGGCGAGTGGATCGACAAAGGCATGCTCAAGACGCATCTCACCGGCATCGACGGCACCGTGTTCGATCATGCCGGCAAGCGCTACTTTGTCTATTCCGCCTATGTCGACGATCACAGCGACCTGATCATCGCGCCAATGAGCAATCCGTGGACGCTGGGCGAGCCGCAAGTGGATATCGCCCATCCCACTTATGCATGGGAGATGCAGGGCGGCCGCAAGATCCTGGAGGCGCCGGAGTTCATCGAAGGTCCGCGCGGGCAGGTGTTCCTCACCTATTCCGCCAGCGCGTGCTGGTCGGACGGCTATTCGCTGGGCCTGCTGAGCGCCGCCGCAGACGCCAACCTGCTCGACCCTGCGTCATGGCGCAAATCGCCCACGCAGGCGCTCGCCAGTTCGCCGGCGCGAGGCTTCTATGCGCCGGGGCACAATGGCTTCTTCAAATCGCAGGACGGCAAGCAGGACTGGATCATCTTCCACGCCAATGGCGGCGCGGACTGGAAGTGCACTGCACGCCGCGCGCCTTACATCATGCCGTTCCACTGGAAGGCCAATGGCGAGCCGGACTTCATGGGCGGTCGCGAAAACTGAGTTGGACCGTGCGGGGCAGGGCGCGATCCGACGTTGGTCTGGTTTGATCGATCCCGGCGGGCGTGGCACCCTCCCAGTCCACACCCCCCGGACGATGCCGTCCGCGCCACTGGAGCGTCCATGTCCCGCACGTTTCTCGCTTTCGCGCTAGCCGCGAGTCTGACCACCACCGCGCTGGCCGCGGTTCCCGCACCGGAGCAGCCTGGCCTTGCACAGATCCGCCCGGGCGACTTGCGTGCGGATATCAGCTTCCTGGCGTCGGATGCCCTGCAAGGGCGTCTCTCGCTGCAGCCGGGTGACGATGCGTCGGTGCAGTGGATCGCCTCGGAATTTGCCAAGGCCGGCTTGAAGCCTGCGGCGACCGATGCGCAAGGCCAGCCGAGTTTTCTGCAGGCCGTGCCGTTGATCGAGTATCGCCCTGATGGCAAGGCCACGCGCCTGACGCTCAAGCGTGCCGGCAAGGAGACCGAATGGAAGGATCCGGAAGTCTCCGGCGCCTTTCCCACCGATCAGGACGTCTCCGCGCCCGTGGTGTTTGCCGGCTACGGCATCACCGCGCCGGAGCTGGGTTATGACGACTACGCCGGCCTCGACGTGAAGGGCAAGGTCGTCGTGGTGTTCGATCACGAGCCGCAGGAGACCGATCCGAAGTCGATCTTCAATGGCACCGGCAATACGCGCTACGCGACCGGCTACGTGAAGGTGTTGAATGCGCAGGAGCACGGCGCGGTGGCGGTGCTGCTGGCGCCGGAGCCCTCGCATAACCATCCCTCGCAGCTGGAGGTGCGCAAGCGCATCGGCCACCAGGCTGAGCACGCGGCGAACCCGATTCCCGCCCAGGCGCTGGCGGACAGCCCGGTCCATATCCCTAGCATGGTGATCTCCGCCGAGGTCGAGGACGCGCTGCTGAGCACCAGTGGCAACACAGCCAAGGCACTGCAGTCCGGCATTGATGGCGACCTCAAGCCGCGCTCGCAAGCCCTGCCCGATACCACCATCAGCCTGCACCTGAAGAACAGCTCGCGCCGTGAAGCGACTACCTGGAATGCGGTGGGATTGATCGAAGGCAGCGATCCGAAGCTGGCGCCCGAGACCATCATCATCAGCGCCCACCACGATCACGACGGCCAGGCCGGCGACAAGATCTGGCACGGCGCCGACGACAACGCGTCGGGGACAGTCGGTGTGGTGACGCTCGCCCGTGCCTTCGCCGCCAACCCGACCAAGCCCAGGCGTTCGATCCTGTTCGCGGTGTTTGCCGCTGAAGAACGTGGCCTGCTCGGCGCGTACTATCTCGCCGCGCACCCGCTGCGTCCTCTCGACACCACGCGCGCGATGATCAACTTCGACATGATCGGCCGCGACGAGAAGCCCAGCCCGCAGACCGACGGCCTGATCGAGATTCCCGCCGATACCAGCAATCGCCTCAACCTGATCGGTGCCGCGTACAGCCCGGACTACCAGCGTACGGTGGCCAAGGCCAATGGGGACGTGGGCCTGGTGCTGGACGATCGCTTCGATCACGAATACGCCTTGAACGTGTTCTTCCGCTCCGACCAGTTCCCCTTCGTGCTGCACAATGTGCCCGCGTTCTGGTGGTTCACCGGCTTCCATCCGGACTATCACCACCCCAGCGATACGGCCGAGAAGATCGACTATCCGAAGATGGCCAAGATCCTCAAACTGGCTTACCTGAGCACCTGGCAGTTCGCCAACGAGGCCACGCCGCCGCGCTTTGTGTCGCATCCGGGCAGCGACAAGTCGCCCTGAGCTATCGCCATACCCGCGATGAAAACACCCCGGCGCGCCGGGGTGTTTTCGTTTACGGGCTGAACGACACGCGTTGTTGCGCGCGAGCGATCAAGGCCTTTTCGATCGCCGGCCAACGATCGTGCGCCGTACCGTGCTCACCCAGTTGCGCTGCGGTGAAACCGGTAGGGGCGAGATCCTCGCCATAGATCACCATCAGCTCCTTGCGCTTCTGGTCATCGGGAAGATGCACGAGGCGCACATACATGGCATTGGCTGGCCGCTGATAGCCCTTGGCGGCGAGCAGGCGACGCTGATGGTCGCCATCGGAGTCCTTCTCGGCCGGCTGTTCGGCGCTTTGCACCCAAGTGTCGAGATAGAAGTCCAGGCCGTTGATGGTGATATGGCGCGAGCCGGAGTAGTCGTGGTGCAGTTCAGGGCGTTCGGGTATGTAAGCCTCAAATTGCACCCAGTACAGGCGCTGGATGCGCTTGTCGGGTCCGGCGTCCACGAAGACGTGCATCTCGCAATCGTCGAAGCCCAGCAGCATCCAGCGATCCGAACCCACGTAGGTCGCGGTGGCTGGCAGATCGACGCGTATCTTCGGATCGTGCGTCGAGGTGACGGTGCTGCCGCTCACCGTACGCTGCGGTTCCGCTGCGAGCGCCGGCAGCGCGCAGGCCAGCGCGAGCGACAGCGTTGCCATCGTTTTCCACATGACTCACCTCTTCGTTCCGTGTCGGGATCAGGGCAGGACATCGTCCCGCTGCAGGTGGTGTGGCAACAAGCGTGCCACGGTTCATGCGGCTCGCACATCGCCTGGCACGGCCATCGCCACGAATGGATCGATGCGGGAGCACTGTCCGCGGACGCGGTGCGGACGTCCGCCGATGCGAGCGCTCAGCTTTTCTTCGCGCCTGCCTGTTTGGCCAGATACTCGCAATTGTTGCCGTAGGTACGCAGATCGTTGCGCACCGGATCGAGCGCCATCCAGAAACCGTAGCGCACCGCGCCGCCACGATCGGCCAGCCATGCGGCCATCAGATGCGCGGACAGCAACTGGTTGAGTTGCGCGAGCGCCAAGGGCTGGCTGACCACCACCGATTGCTCGACGGCCGATGCGCTGACGCGGTCGCTGCTGTTGATGGGCTGATCGTTGATCTCGAAGTACGAACGGCTGGCGCGCGCGACCATCTGCCGGGCGCGGTCGGCGCCGATGGCGTAATACGCGGTGATGGTGAGGCCATCGGGGCGGCACTGCAGAGTGATGCGATGCTCGCCTTCACGCGTCACCTGCGTGAGCGAGATCGAGGCGACACTGCTGACCGGGCTGTTGACCGCCGTGGGCAACAAGCGCCCATTGTTGGATAGACCGTTGGCCAGCATTTGATCGGCATTGAGCCACGTCACTTCGCCGCCGGGCGAGGTGCCGAACACCTGCGGATTCACGCCCATGTCCTTCAGGTACGCCGCAGCATCGCTACCGGGCGTAACCGTGCCTGGCAGCGGCTGCGCGCCAAAGCGATCGCTGCCCGTCGGCGCCCAGCGAAAGAGTCCGCCCGCATAGGCATAGACACAGGCGTTCACGCATTGCGAGGATTTCGGCACGATGGGCTGGCGCGCGGTCTTGCGCGGCGAACCCAGGTGGGTGGTCATGTTGCCGGCGCGAAACAGACGACCCAGCGCCATGCCCGCAGCCACGTCGCCGCCGGGTGAGTTGAGATAGATGTCGCTGTTGGGCGGGATCCTGCGCGACTGGATCATGGCCTGCACGCGCTGCGCGGCGCCGGCATCGATGGGTCCATACAGATAGACCTGTGGCACCTTCGCCACCGAGATGGTCATGCGATCGTCGTTGACCTGCACGGCAAGCTGTTCGCTGGCCGAACTCTGCGATCCATTGCGCGACGGAGATTCACCATGCGCCTGCACCGCGAAGAGGCTCGTCAGCAGCGTGCTGGCCAAATAGAGCGAACGGCGGCATCGAGCGCCGGCATGGCGTTGAACTTGAACGGCTGGCACGCGGCTGATCCTGCGACAGAGGTCGGCAAGTGTGCTTCAAGGCGGATGTCTCGCGAGTGAAGAGGAGGTAAGGCGGTACTGCCACGTGCCGGGATGGGGCGGACACGGCCGGACGTCCGCGTGTTTGTCCGCGGACGCGGCCGCGGGCGCGCGTAGCGTGCGCAAGTCACTGATCTGTGATGCTTCGTGGTTTGGCACGCCGTTTGCTGATGTCCCCATGACGGCATGCCCCAGGCAGTCAGACCGTACCCGTTCGGGCGAGGGGCCCGGCGGAAAGCCAATCACACCAGCCAGGAGAGCTGACTTGAATATCTTGCGTGCATCCCTGTTCGCCACGTTGTTGCTCGCGATCGGCGCGCCCGTCGATCGCGTCCGCGCCGACGATGCACCGGCCAAGCCGGCGGCATCCGCGACCAAGGCGGACCCATCGATGATTTCGCGCGACGAAGTGCGCCGCATCCTCGACAGCAATCGCATGATCTTGACGCCGCAAGGCATCGACGAAAAGATCAAGCTGCACATCAACGGCATCGACCAGTGGATCTCGGTGCGCGGCAAGGATCGCCGCAACCCCATCCTGTTGTTCCTGCACGGTGGCCCGGCCTCGCCGGCGATGCCCGAGGGCTACACCTTCCAGACGCCGTGGGAGGATTACTTCACCGTCGTGCAATGGGATCAACGCGGCTCCGGCAAGACGTATCGCGCGAACACCGAAGCGGCGATGGCACCGGGCATGACGGTGGACGGCATGACCGACGACGCCGCGCAGGTGGCCCAATACCTGCGCGAGCACTACAACAAGAAGAAGATCTTCCTGCTCGGCCACTCCTGGGGCACCGTGCTCGGCGTGCATCTCGCGCAGCTGCATCCGGATTGGTTCTACGCGTATATCTCGGTGGGACAGGTGGTGAACGGCCGTCGCAATGAAGCGATTGGCTACAACTACGCGCTGGGCCGGGCCAAGGCCGAGAACAACACCAAGGCCATCGCGGAACTGGCATCGATCGGACCGTATCCGGGCGATACCAAGCTCACCATCGACCGCATCGGTGTGCGCGGCAAATGGGAGATGTACTACGGCGGCCTGGCCTGGGGCCGCAAGGATTTCCAGTTCGACGTGGACGCGGAAGAGCTCTCACCCGATTACAACCGCCAAGACCTCGATGCGATCGACAAGGGCAGCCTGTTCTCGCTCAACCACCTGCTCGATCCGCTGCTGGACGTGAACTTCGATCAGGTCACGGACTTCAAATTGCCGGTGATCGTGTATGCGGGCGCGCACGACTACACCACGCCGCACGAAACCGCCGAAAAATGGTTTGGCGATCTCAAGGCGCCGTCCAAGCACCTGGTGATCTTTGCCGACTCGGCGCACATGATGATGCAGGAGCAGCCCGGCCGCTTCCTCATGCACCTGGTGAGCGATGCGCTGCCGCTGGCGCAGAAGGTGGGTGATGCGGCGCCGGCGGAAGTGACCCGCGACCGCTGAGCACGAAAACGACCGAGGCGTCGTGCATGGTCTGCACGACGCCTCGGTCACTCTGCATAGATCGAATCAGGTACCGGCGTGCTTGGCCGCATCCTCGATCAACGCCGCCACTTCCTTCGGGTGCGACTCGTAGACCGAGTGGCTGGCGCCTTGCACTTCGATGGTATGGCTGCCGGCGCGCTTGGCGTACATGCGCTCCAGGTCCGGATTGATGATGCGATCGGCTGTGGCCACGGCGTACCAGCTGGGCTTGTCCTTCCATGCAGGATGGCCAGCAGGCGCTGCAAACACGGAAGCCGCGGTCAGTTCCTGCGAGTTCGCTTCGAACTGCGCCTGCTGCAGCGGCAGATCGGCAGCGAAGTCGGCGGGGTAATGGGCCGGGTCGAGATAGAGGAAGCCGTCGGCGGTCTTCTTGATGTCGGTCGTTTGACTGGTAGCGCTGGGGAACTTCTTGCCATTGGCTACTTCGGTTTCGCCCTGGTCGAGCGCATGGGCGGCGATATAGACCAGGCCAACCACGTTCGCGTCGTTGCCCACGTCGGTGACCAGCGCGCCGCCATAACTGTGACCCACGAGAATGGTGGGGCCATCCTGCATGTCCACGATGCGTTTCACGGCTGTCACATCGTCGTTGAATGATGTGAGCGGATGTTCGGCGACGGAGACGTGGTAGCCATCTTTCACGAGGATGTCATAGACGGGTTTCCAGCCACTGCCGTTGACCCATGCGCCATGCACGAGGACGATGTTGTGCACGGGTTCGGCGGCCAGTGCGGGGCCGGCGGCAAGGGTGCCAAACAGCAAGGCTGCGGCCAGGATGTTGGGGTGGAAGAAGCGCTTGTTCACGGGGATAACCTCTCGACAGGGAAGTGGGGTGATGGCGTCGGTATGCCATCGAAAACGTTGCGGTCATGGCCGGGTGCGAGCGGCATGTTTCCCGGATGGACACAGCCTAGCCCAGGCGAAGGCGTTGATTTATGAAGAATCCAGCGACGATTGAGAGGTTTTTGCGATGAGACCGTTACCCACCGAACTCCTTCGCAGCTTTGTCGTCGTAGCGCAGACCGCCAGCTTCACCGCGGCGTCCGAGCAGCTGTGCCTGTCACAATCCACGGTCAGCCAACATATTCGGCGCCTGGAGGACCTGGTCGGCGTACCCTTGTTCGAACGCGATACGCGCAATGTGCGGGTGTCGCGCCACGGCGAGTCGCTGCATCGCTACGCCGTGCGGATTCTCGATCTGATGGACGAGGCGATGACCACGGTGTGCGGCCCGCCGTTGAACGGCACGGTGCGCCTGGGTCTTCCGGAAGACTTCGCATCGTCGCGGCTGACCGGCGCGCTGGGCAGCTTCGTGAGGCGCAATCCGGAAGTGGAACTGGTGATACGCACGGGCCTTAGCGGCGATCTGTTCCGCGAGCTCGACGAGAACAAGCACGACCTGGTGTTTGCCAAGCGCCTCAGCGGCAGCCAGCGTGGTTACGTGGTGAAGAGCGAGCCCTTGCACTGGTGCACCGGTGCGTCATCGCCGGTGCGTGGCGATGAGGCCGTCTTGCCTTTGGCCGTCCATCCCGAACCCAGCATTTCGCGGACGCGCATGTTCGAGGCCTTGAAGTCGGCAGATCGTTCGTACCGCATCGCCGTGGTGAGCAGCAGCATCATGGTGATCCAGGCCGCGGTGATGGCCGGCCTGGGCGTGTCGGCATTCACCGGCTATGCCATGCCCGAGGGCATCGTGCCGCTGGCCGAGGATCTTCCATCGCTTGGCGTGCTCGAATACGTGATCGACCGGCAGTCATCGATCTCGCAGGCCGCGCAGGCGTTGGAACACGTGCTCGCGGACGCGGCGAAGGAGCTTTGAGCGCTCCTTCGCGCGCCTGGCTTCAGGCGAGATGCTGGTGGAAGAATTCGTAGGTGCGTCCGTTCGCCAGCCTGGCGGCGTCAGCGTCGTAGTGCGTTCCGGTATGCCGCGCAAACGCGTGGCTGCAACCGGGATAGCTGTAGATCGTCACGTTGCTCTTGTTCGAAAACGCCGCCTTGATCTTGGCCTGCGCGTCCTTGGATATGAATTCGTCTTCCTCGCCCAGGTGCATCATCAGCGGTGCCTTGATCGCCGGCGCCTCGGCCAGGTATTTCTCAGTGCCGCCGCCGTAGTACTCCACGCCCGCGTCGATGCTTGATCGCGCGGCGGTGAGGTAAGTCATCAGGCCACCGAGGCAGTAGCCCATCACGCCGACTTTGCCGTTGGCGCCCTCCAGCTTGCGTGCGGCGGCGACCACCGCCTCGACATCGCGCTCACCGGCGTCGAAGTCATACGCTTCATACAGCGCGAAGCCTTTTTTCCAGTCCTGTTCGGACCATTCGTTCAAGTCGAGCCCCGGCTCCTGGCGCCAGAACAGGTCCGGGCAGATGGCGATGAAACCCTGTTCCGCCAGTTCGCGGCAGGACTGGCGCAGGTCGTTGTTGATGCCGAAGATTTCCTGCAGCACCACCACCGCTGGTGCGGGTGTCTGATCGGGATAGTCGATGTAGAGCCGAAAGCTGCCGTCGGCCGTCGAAAGAGTGTGGTACTCGCCCATGACGTACTCCGGGGATGTGTCGCCCCTGTGCCAGCGGGCGACGTGGCAGACCCTGCAGGATGGAGCGGCCTCAGGCCACCGCGCGCACCCTGAAGGATTTGGTGGCGCGCACGGCGACCACGATGAAGACAATCAACACCACCAGTTCGGTGGCGCCAAACAGCTTCTGCTTTAGGTCCGGCGCCAGCGCGTTCAACACTGGCCACTTCGCGAAAATCTGCGCGACCAGTACAAACATCAGGAAGTACTCGCTGATCACGATGCCGATGGGAAATTGCGCCGTCCAGAAGCCGGAGCGGCCAATCGAGCGTCGCGCCATGACCGTCCAGGCCAGCACGATCAGGGCAATCACCCCCACCACGATGGCCGGCGTGACGCCATGAAAGGGAAAGAAGAACCCGGTGACGCTGGTAATGACTGCCGTCCAGAGGAAGCTCGTGATGGCGCCTGAGCGATAGCGGCCGACCATCAGGTCGCGAATGGCCCAGAGGCCGACGATGGTTGCGACGAGACTGATCAGCGTGTGGAAAGCGGTAAGCCAACCCAGTGGTGTATTCATCAAGGCGCTCCGTGGTGGTGTCGCGGAAACTAACGTGGGCACGGCTCGCGCAGGGGCGATGCATCGCGATGCCGCCATCGGCTGTTGTGTTGCGCTTGGTTACTCGGGCGGTCCCCTGGCCACCCGCTGCCCACTATGCGCCTGTGGCCGGCCTGGCCTCAATCCTTCTGTGGGTGGGCGCGCTGCATCGAGGCGTGTTGTGAAACGCAGGTGACAGCGCCCGCGTGGCACGCCAGTTCTTGTAAACCGCCGGGCGCAGGGGGCATATTGGTCGGGCAGCAGCAGTTCGCCGTTGGGAGAAGTCATGCGGGTCCGCCTCGAAGATGTAGCACGCGCCACAGGTGTCTCGCCAAAAACGGTTTCCCGCGTTCTCAACGAAGAATCTTCGGTGAAGGAATCCACCCGCCAGAAGGTGCTGGCGGCGATGGAGTCCATGAACTACCGACCCAGCCCGGCGGCACGTGGCCTGGCCGGCAGCCGCTCGTTCCTGGTGGCGATGCTTTATGACAACAACGACAACCCGGCCTCGACCTATCTGGCCGAGGTGCAGGACGGCGTGCTCGACGCCTGCGATGCCCACCGCTACAGCATGATGGCCTGCCCCCTGCGCATGCGCGGGCAGGATTTCATCCGCCGCGTCGATGCGCTGGTGTTCGATCACCACATCGAAGGCGTGATCATGACGCCGCCGCTCACCGACTACGCACCGCTGCTGCAGCGCCTGAAGGAGCACGGCGTGCCGCATTCGAGCATCTCGCCGGTGCATCGCGAAGCGTCCATCGGCGTGTGCATGGACGAGCAGCAGGCGGCCAAAGCCCTGGTGATGCACCTGGTGGAACTGGGTCACCGGCGCATTGCGCACATCGTGGGCATCGCCAATCACGGCGCCAGCCGCTGGCGCATGGCCGGCTACAAGGAAGCGCTCGCCACCGCGGGCTTGCCGTTCGATCCGCAATACGTGGTGCAGGGCGAGTTTTCATTCGGCTCGGGCGTGCTGGCTGCGCGCGAGTTGTTTGCGTTGCCCGAGCAGCCCACGGCGATTTTTGCCGCGAACGACGATATGGCCGCCGGCGTGATGTGGGCGGCCAACGAGCGTGGACTGAAAGTGCCGCGCGATCTCTCCGTCTGCGGCTTCGACGACACGCCGCTGGCCACCCAGTTGTGGCCGCCGCTGACCACCGTGCGCCAGCCCAGCCGCGACATGGGCAAGCTGGCCGCGCTGCAGTTGATGGAAGTGCTGCGTGGTCGGGGGGATGGGCTGCTGGTGCAGGTGCCGTATGCGCTCCAGCTGCGCGAATCCACGTCGAAGGCGCCTTAAGGACTTCGGACTCGCTTACCGCCGCTCCGGCCTTGGTCCGAGGCGGCCTGAGTCGCGCACAGGGTGCGCTCCCACAGAGGAACAGGCCGGCACACTTGTGGGAGCGCACCCTGTGCGCGACGGGCCTCCCTCAACGGGTCCTTTTGCGCGGCAAGCGCCCCATCTTCCCATAACACCCTGCTTTAAAAGAGAAAAGGCAGCCATGAGGCATCCTCGCGGCCCTCGCCCCAGCTTGCTGCATCGCAAATTGACAGCGCTGTCATTTCTGTCAGTCTCCGGACCGACTGGCTCCGAGGGGGAGCCATCCCCCCTGTCTGCTGGAGAGAGCCGTGCGGGCTTCCGTTCGTCGTTTGCCTTGTGTTCCGACCGTTCTTGCCGTGGCCCTGGCCTGCGCCATGGGTGTCGCATCCGCCGACGACGCGTCCACCGTGCACCCCGACAGCTGGCCGCGTGCCAGCTGGCCCTTGCCCAAGGATGCGGCGCTCGAACAGCGCGTTGCCGCCCTGCTGGCGAAGATGACGGTGGAGGAAAAAGTCGGCCAGCTGGTCCAGGCCGACATCCTCAGCGTGACGCCGGACGATGTGCGCAAGTACCACCTTGGCGCGATCCTCGCCGGCGGCAATTCCAAGCCCAACGCGCAGCTCACCGCCACGGTCGCGCAATGGCAGGCCTTGTCGGACGAGTTCTATCGCGCGTCGATGCAGCCCAGCGGCAGCGCGCATGCGCCGATCCCGCTGCTGTTTGGCATCGACGCCGTGCACGGCCACAACAACGTCGTGGGCGCGACGCTGTTCCCGCAAAACTCCGCGCTGGGCAACGCGCACGATCCGGAACTGATCCGTCAGATCGGCGAGGCCACCGCGGCTGAAGTGCGCGCCACCGGTATCAACTGGAGTTTCGCGCCGACCCTTGCCGTACCGCAGGATGTGCGCTGGGGCCGCGCCTACGAAGGCTATTCGCAGGATCCCAAGCTGGTCGCGCAGTACGCCACGGCGATGGTGGAAGGCCTGCAGGGCAAGGTCGGCACGCCGCAGTTTCTCGACGGCTCGCATGTGCTTGCCTCGGCCAAGCATTTCGTCGGCGACGGCGGCACCAGGAACGGCAAGGACCAGGGCGACGCGCAAATCAGCGAGGCGACGCTGCGTGATCTCCACGCTGCTGGCTATCCGCCCGCCATCGATGCCGGCGTGCAGACGGTGATGGCTTCGTTCTCCAGCTGGAACGGCAGCAAGATGTCCGGCAACAAGGCGCTGATCACCGACGTGCTCAAGCAGCGCATGGATTTCCAGGGCCTGGTGGTGGGCGACTGGAATTCGCACGGCCAGGTGCCCGGTTGCGCGAACGACGATTGTCCGGCTTCGTTCAACGCCGGCCTGGACATGCTGATGGCACCCGACAGCTGGCGCGGCCTGGTCGAGCACACGCTGGCCGAGGTGAAGTCCGGCGTGATCCCGCAGGCGCGACTGGACGATGCGGTGGCGCGGATCCTGCGCGTGAAGTTCCGCGCCGGCCTGTTCGATGCGGGTGCGCCGTCGACGCAGCCGGTCGCGCAGAAGGCCGCAGAAATCGTGGGCAGTCCCGCCCATCGCGCCATCGCGCGCCGCGCGGTGCGCGAGTCGCTGGTGCTGCTGAAGAACAACGGCGGCGTGCTGCCGCTCGATCCGCGCAAGCACATCCTCATCGCTGGTGATGGCGCGGACAACATTTCGCGCCAGAGCGGCGGCTGGACGCTCAACTGGCAGGGCACGGGGCTGAAGAATGAAAACTTCCCCGGTGCGCAGTCGATCGGCGCCGGTTTCGCGGAGCAGGTGAAGGCCGCGGGCGGCTCGGTCGAAATCGAAACGGACGGCCATTTCAAAGCCAGGCCGGATGTGGCTGTGGTGGTGTTCGGCGAGGACCCTTATGCCGAATTCCAGGGTGACATCCCCAACCTGATGTTCCATCCCGGCGATGATCACGAGCTTGAATTGATCCGCCAGCTGCGCGCGCAACACATCCCGGTGGTGGCGGTATTCCTCACTGGCCGTCCGCTATGGGTGAATCGCGAGATCAATGCGGCCGACGCCTTTGTCGCGGCGTGGCTGCCGGGCAGCGAAGGCGGCGGCATCGCCGATGTGCTGCTGCGCAAGCGCGACGGCGGAATCGCCAACGACTTCCACGGCAAGCTGGCCTATGCGTGGCCGGGCACGGCCATGGTGGGGCAGGGCAAGCCGCAGTTCGCGTTGGGTTACGGGCTCACCTATGCCGATCGCGCGGCGGTGCCCAGGCTCTCCGAAGTGTCGGGCATCAGCGGCGAGCAGATTCCGATCGGCAATTATCTCGATCGCGGCAAGGCCGTGCACGGCTATCGCTTCACCCTGGTGGACGGCCAAGGCGCATCGATGACTGGCGATGTGTCGCCGGCAACGACGCCGGACGGCGCGCTGCATATGGCCGCACTCGATTACAAGGCGCAGGAGGATGCGCGCCTCTTCAGCTGGAACAGCGACAACGCCCAGCTGGCGATCCACGCGCGCACGCCGCTCGATCTCGATCGCGAAACCAATGGCGACGTGCTGCTGGTGACGACGCTGCGTGTCGATGCGATGCCGGCGCAAAACGCATGGGTCGGCATGGGCTGCGGTGCGCATTGCGAAGGCCACGTGCCGTTGGCCAAGACACTGGCGACATTGCCGCCGGGCCAGTGGACGCGCGTCGGCGTGCCGTTGAAGTGTTTCCGGGCCGCTGGCGCCGACATGCATCACATCGATCAGCCGTTTGCGTGGGGCGCCGGCAAGGGCACCAGGCTGGCGATTTCACGCGTGGCCCTCGGCACGGACGTCGATCAGGTGGTCGATTGCGTCAAGTAAGGGAAGCGAGGCGAACGGCGGGCCCGCAGAGGTTTGCGAGGTCAGCCCAGGCCGCCTCAAGAAGGGTTTGAAGGAAGGGATGTGTCAGCGATAACGCGCCACGGATGGCTGAATGACGATTTGCTCTTGCATCAAAACCGGCATCAAGGCGGTTCGCTTGAAAGGCGAAAACGAGCTACAGCAAGGGTTCCGGGGGAATCTTTAACTTGCTGCCGCGCGTCAAGCTTCTGCCGGGGAACCGGTCTATGATCCGCATGACAGCGCTGTCATCAATCTAAATGACAGCGCTGTCATCGGGGATGACATCAAACCAGTCGCCGTCGAGGGCGGTGACGAACAACAATCCGAATGAATTGAGGGGAAGCCAAATGAAGTTGCGCTATTCGGCGTTGTACATCGCCATGTCCCTGGTACTCGCGCCTGGCGCAGTGCTGGCGGCGGATCAGGATGCAGCGCCGCAGAGCGCGTCTTCGCAAAACGCCACGCCGCCGGGCGAGCGCAAGGTGAAGCAGCTCGATGCGATTTCGGTGAGCGCGACCAAGAGCGAGACGCTGCTGCAGAAAACGCCCGTCGCAGTCAGCGCCATCACGCCCGACACGCTCGACAAAGAGCGCGTCATGACCGTGCAGGATCTCACCAAGCTGGTGCCGGGCCTGCAGGGCACCAGCCAGGGCGACCACGGCGTGGTCACGCTGACCTTGCGCGGTATCGGCAACGACAGCGCGAAAACCGAATACGCCGATCCTGAAGTCGCCACCTTCGTCGACGGCGTGTACGCGCCGCGTGCGGAAGCTGCCTCCGGCCTGCTGCTGGACATGGATGGCGTGGAAGTGCTGCGCGGTCCGCAGGGCACGCTGTGGGGTCGCAACTCCACCGCCGGCGCCATCAGCTTCCAGACGGCCAAACCCGATATCGCTGCGGGCTTCTACGGCAATGCGCAGGTGGAAGCGGGCAACTTCAACGAGTTGGGCGCGCGCGGCGCATTCAATCTGCCGATCAGCAGTACCTTCGCCATGCGCGTAGCGGTGGTGCACGAGCAGCACGACGGTTACGTCGACTACCAGAATCCGTCCACCGAGCTGCCCAGCGTGGCGCAGCAGCAGCAGGCGTATCTGGCCTCGCCCGCATCGGGCGGCACGCTGGCCAACTTCAAGCCGATCGACCCCAGCCAGTACGTGCAGGGCGGCAAGAAGTACAACTCGCAGGATCAGTCCGCCGCGCGCGTGAGTGCCTTGTGGCAGCCCAGCGATACGTTCAAGTGGAACCTCTCCTACGAGTACTTCCTCGATCGCGGCACGCCGGATCTGAGCCTGATGCAGACGCCGCGCCAGGGCCAGGAGTTCTGGTCCGCGCTGATCGACACGGCGCCGTACCTGGACCGCACGTCCAAGACGGTGCGCAGCCGCATGGACTGGAACATCAACGATGGCATGGAGCTGAGCTACATCGCCGGCTACAACCGCTACTCGGGCAAGAGCGACTTCGACCAGGACGTCGGTGTCAGCGTGCCCACCAGCTTCACCACCAACGGCGTGTACCAGGACGACCGCACCAACTACTCCAACTACGAAAGCTGGAGCCAGGAAGTGGACCTGAAGTCGACCGGCCCGCAGACCGTGGACTGGATCGTGGGCGCGTACTACGGCTACGAAGACAACAACATCCGCTTCGACATCCCCATCATGAACGGCACCAAGTACGGTTCCGTGAACTGGCAGGGCTCCTTCATCCAGCCGAAGGAAACGGTGGAGTCGTACGCCTTGTTCGGCCAGGCCACCTGGCACATGACCGATCACTGGCGCCTCACCGGTGGTGCGCGCTGGTCGCATGACGACAAGGAAAACAAGGGCGGCATCAACTGGGGCTGGAACTACGATCCCAATGTGCCGCAGCTGCCGATCTCCCCGGGCGTGTATCCGGATCCGTCCAACGGCTTCAGCATTTCGCAGCGGAACACGGCCAAGTACAGCAAGAGCAAGCCGACCTGGCTGGTGCGCGTGGATACCGATGTCGGCGCCAACGGCCTGCTGTACGCCAGCGTGTCCACCGGCTACAAGTCCGGCGGCACGCAGGACGCGGGCACGCTGTACAAGCCCGAGACGCTGACCAACTATGAGATCGGCAGCAAGTTCAGCTTCCTCGATGGCCGCATGACCTGGAACTCGGCCGTCTATTACGAAGACTTCAAGAACTTCCAGCTGTCCGCGCCCATTGTCTATCCCGACGGCAACCATGGCCTGGGCTTCTCCAACGTGGGCGGCAGCACCAAGGTGTTCGGCATCGAATCGGAGCTGGCGTACCAGACCAAGGACGATCGCGCCAACCTGATCTTCTCGGCCATTCCGAAGAAGGAGCTCGGCACGCTGGTCTACGCAGGCAGCAACGATTACCAGGGCCTGCCCGCCTGTCCGCCGGCGTCCAACCTGGCCAACTGCGCAAACGTCACCGGCAACGATCTGCCGCACGCGCCCAATGTCTCGCTCACCGCGATCTACGAGCATGACTTCCATCTGGGCAACGGCGGTCGACTCACGCCGCGCGTCAGCGCGCAGTACCAGAGCTCGCAGTGGCTGAGTTACTTCAACCTCGGCTCCGGCGACCAGCAGAAGGCGTATACGCGCGGCGACCTCTCGCTGCGCTACACCGAGCCGGGCGACAAGTGGTGGGTCAACGCGTACGTGCAGAACATCTCCGACGGAAAGGTCCGCACCAGTGCCGGTCGCTTCCTGATGTCTGATGGTTCGCTGCAGTACGTATCGCAGTACCTGGCGCCGCGCACCTACGGTGTGCAGCTGGGCGTGTGGTTCTGATGAAGTTCGGGGCGGCCCCATGACATACGCGCCGCCGATGGTTTGCCGTTCTATAGGCGATGCTCCGGGGAGCATCGCCGCCTCTCCCCTTGAATGGCTTTTTTGCCGGGCCCGCGTGGGGCGGCCCGGCAGTTCTTTCTTACTATCGTCTGCGGATGCATTGCCGCAGCGCGCTGGCCTGCCCGCCAGCCGGGAGATCCCATGGCTCGTCTGAAGAAAGTGCTGATCGTCGGCGGTGGCACCGCCGGCTGGCTGGCCGCGTGCTATCTCGCCAAGGCGGTGAATGCAGTCGATCCCCATGGCGTGCAGGTGCATCTGGTGGAATCGCCGGATATCGGTCTGCTCGGCGTGGGCGAGGCGACGTTTCCCTCCATTCGCGGCACGCTTGCCGCCATCGGCCTGGACGAGCGTCGCTTCCTGGTCGGCGCGACGGCGACGTACAAGCAAGGCATTCACTACCGCCATTGGGTGCGCCCGCCGGGCACGCCCGGTGCGGATCATTTCTTCCATCCTTTCAATGCACCGAGCCAGCGTCCCGGTGGTCCGGAGCTGCTGCCGTATTGGCTGCTCGGCGTGGCGCCGGAAGGCGTGCCGTTCGCCGATGCGGTATCGATGCAGAGCGCCCTGGTCGATCACGGCAAGGGCCCCAAGCGCCTCAAGGACCCCGACTACCAGGGTCCGTTGAACCACGCGTTCCATTTCGATGCGGCCTGCTTCGCGCGCGTGCTGGCCGAGCATGGCCAGGAAGCGTTGGGCGTGCAGCGCCATGTGGCCACGGTAGAGCGCGCGGAGCTCGACGAGCACGGCGCCATTGCGCGCGTGGTGACCAAGGAACTGGGCGAACTCACCGCCGACCTCTACGTGGATTGCACCGGCCTCAAGGGCATGTTGATCGGCAACGTCATGCAGTCGCCGTTCCGCAGCCGCGCCGACGTGCTGTTCGCCGATCGCGCGGTGGCCATCCAGGTGCCTTATGCGCAGCCGGATTCGCCGATTCCGTCGTATACGATTTCCACCGCGCAAGAAGCGGGCTGGATCTGGGATATCGGCCTGCAGAAGCGGCGCGGCGCAGGTTATGTGTATTCCTCGCGGCACACCGACGTGGAGCGAGCGGAGGCGGTGTTCCGGAACTATCTTGGTCCGGTCGCAGAGGGCCTGAAGGCCTTCCATATCAAATTTGAAACCGGCTATCGGCCGGAGCACTGGCGCAAGAACTGCGTGGCGGTGGGACTTGCCGGCGGCTTTGTGGAGCCGCTGGAATCCACCGGCATTGCGCTGATCGAGTTGGCGACCTATCTGCTCACGCATTTGCTGCCGAGCGATACCGACACGATGGAGCAGGCCGCGCGCCACTTCAACGAGATGATGATCGCGCGCTACGACCGCATCATCGATTTCATCAAGATGCACTATTGCCTAAGCCAGCGTCGCGACTCGAAGTTCTGGATCGACAACGCCGATCCGGTGAGCATTCCCGACACGCTGCAGGACAAGCTGGCGCAGTGGAAGCATCGGCCGCCGCATCGGCTGGACTTTGTCAGCGACCTGGAGATGTTCCTGGTCTCCAGCTGGCAGTACGTGCTCTATGGCATGGAATTCAAGACGGACCTGTTGCCCATGCGCAACCTGTATCCGCGCGTCGACGAGGCGCGGCAGGAATTTCGCAATATCCAGGTGGCCGCATCACAGGCCTTGCACGATCTGCCCGATCATCGCGCCCTGGTGGAGCAGATGTGCAAGGAGTTTCGCGAACGGGCGGGTGTCGAGAACGCAGTGGCGTAGCGCCGCTGACCTCCGCGCTCAATGCAAGCACGCCAGCGCCTCGATGAAGCGCTGGCATGCGGCGGCTCAACGCCCGTAGTGAATATCGCCGATCGCGTGGTCCACGGCCGCCTGGGCCTGGTCCACGTGCATCAGGGCGCGATGCTTGAGTTCGCGCGACTGCGGATCGTCTTCTTCGCGATCGATATCGTTGTGCACCTTGGCCAGCAGCTGTGCAGCCTGATGCAGGCGGCCCGGCTGGTCCGTGCCCATGTCGACCGACGGGTGATCGTCCAGGTTCTTGCCGTCGTCATAGGCGGCGTGCTTGATCTCGCCCATCGCGCGGTCGATCTCCGAGATGGCGATATCTTCCTGGCTGCTCACCGCAGCATCGCCCGGACGATGCGAGAGCATCCAGCGTGCCGCACGCAGATCGGACAGCGCGTGCAGGTAGGCAGGGTGGCGACCCGGCATATCGGCGTGGGCAGCCAACGGCAACAACACGGCCAGGCTGGTCGTCAACATCATGCGCTTGCAAAGCAACTTCATGCGGCCCCCTCGGGTAGGAAAGTGGCCGCATTATTCAGCGCCCCCGCTTGCGCAGGCCTTGCCGGAAGAACCTGCGTTTAGCCGGCGGTTGGCGATGCGCAAGCGTGCTCAGGGCAGTGTGGCGACGCCTGTCGCACCGAACGTGCGGATGGTTTCGTCGATGGCGAAGTCCGTCGCATTCATCGACGGGTCGGCGCGATAGCGGTCCCAGTCCCGCTCCATCGCGCGCAACAGCACGCGACGTGGTGTATCGCCGATATCGGCGGGTGATTGCCCGGCGCCTGTCCCATAGGTCGCCGGAAGCTTGGCCTGCATGAGCAGGCATAGTGCTTCCTCGATGTCGTAAGCCGTGCCGCCGTGCGCATAGATCAGGTTGATGGCTTGCGATGCCTTGTGGCGCTTCTTCCAGTCGTCAGCGTGGCCGCTGAGCATCATGTGGGTGCCGTCGTAGCCCACCACCGCAGGCAGGCTCGCATCTTTCATGGTGGCAAACATGATCGGGGGATTCTGCATGTTTCCACCGAGCGGGCCGAGCGCGATCACCGCGACCTTCACCGTGGAATAGGGAAAGCGCAAGCGCGTGAGTCCTTCCAGCCGCTCGACGTTGCGGGCCTTCGCCTCTTCGGCCTTCCATGCAGCGATGGTCTCCTGCTCCCTGGGTTCCACGTTTCGCCGCCAGTAGGCCATGAACGCGGGGAAGTGCGACTCACCCTGCTTCAACGCTGCGACCAGTGCAGCGCTGTTGTCATAGGTGTAGGCGAGCCGATACAGGTCGGCGTAGCTGCGGATATCCGACACCATCGCGTACGCGGGGAGAAAGGCACCGGTATTGAGCTCTTTGACGTCATCGAGCGGCACGGACGCTCGCAGGTCGGGGAAGTTCGCGTTGTCCCGATGCAGCAGATAGAACAGGAAGTCGGCAAAAGGCGAGGCGACAAATTCCAGCGAGGGAGCAGCCTGGCTTGCATCAGTCGATGGCGCAGCATGGACAGCGCCTCCCAGCAACATCAGAACGGCGACGAGAAAACCCAGCGTGTTTCCAGCTTTGCGTGCGCGCATGTCAGTCCCTCATTGGCGTGGCAGTTCGACAACCCCTGAAGCCAGGCACATCCATCCGGCCGGAGTCGTTGGGTCCGGTCAGACACGCGAATGCCGCAGCATCGCGTCTATCTTTCTGAGTTCAGGCGACGCAACAAAGGGGGACGTCGTCGCCAGATGACTGCATCAAACCCCAGTCACCCGTCGGTGACAAGGGGGAGATATCGGCCACGCGGCACACGTTGTGCGCACGCGTGGCGATCTGCTGCTCCGGCATCACACGTAGCGATCGGCCAAGGCATCCGTCGCGCTGACCAGGACATCCACGATGGCGGGATCGGCCGCGCTATGACCGGCCAGCACGATATGGAATGCCGCCTCTGGCCATGCATTGGCGAGGTCGCAGGCGCTCTTCACCGGACAGATGATGTCGTAGCGGCCATGCACGATGGTGGCGGGGATGTGCCGCACACGGTCCACGTCACGCAGCAGCTGATCCGGCTCGAGGAAGACGCGGTGGCGGAAGTAGTGTGCTTCCGCGCGTGCCACGCTCACGGCGGCATGCGGGTCCTCGAAACTGCCGGGCTCGTCGGGATCGTGGACCAGCGTCGTGCTGCCGCCCTCCCAATTGCCCCACGCGATCGCCGCGGCGATGCGGACGGCCTCGTCGTCGCTGTCCAGGCGTCGCCAGTACGCCTCCACCATGTCATGGCGTTCCTCCTCGGGGATATGCGCGAGATAGCGTTCCCATCGCTCGGGAAAGATCCAGCGCGCACCGCCATCGAGTTCGTTGAACCAGCGCAGCTCGCCGGGCCGGCCGAGGAAGATGCCGCGCAGCACCAGCCCGAGCACACGTTCGGGATGCTTCTGCGCATAAGCGAGCGCCAGCGTGGAACCCCACGAGCCACCGAACACGACCCAGCGTTCGATGCCGAAGAATTCGCGGATGGCTTCGATATCGCTGACCAGATGCACGGTCGTGTTGTCGCGCAATTCCGCATGCGGCGTCGACTTGCCGGCGCCGCGCTGGTCAAACAGCACGATGCGGTAGCGCGCCGGGTCAAAGAAGCGGCGGTGATACGGCGACACACCAGCCCCCGGGCCGCCGTGCAGGAACACCACCGGCAGGCCATCGGGATTGCCGCATTCCTCGACGTGCAATTCGTGGATGTCATCCACGCGCAGGCGATGGGTGCGGTAGGGCTCGATCTCGGGGTATAGCTCGCGCACGGGTGTTCTCCGTTGAAGTGCTCGTCCCAGCATAGCCATCCCTGGTCTCGTGGGGCAGTCGCGCACAGGGTGCGCTCCCACAGTGTGAAGGCTACGGAGCCATGGTGGGCGAACAATGGGCGCTGGCCATCGTGCTAACGATGGCCAGCGCCCACCCGATCCATCCGCCAATTTCCTTCATGCCGCTTCCCTGGGGCGTTAAGGCGAGGCGGGTCGTAACCCGATCAGAGCTTGTAGTTGATGCCGAACATCACCGTGCGGCCCCAGGTGTTGTAGTCGAGCGGACGTCCGATCGACACGCCATTGGGCAGCGCGGAAATCTGCGCGGTCTTGTACGCCGAGTTGGTGAGGTTGTAGACCTGCAGCAGCACCGACAGGCCGTTCCATGAGCCATCGGTGAAGTTGTAGCCGGCCTGGAAATCGGTCTGCTTGTCGGCGAGCACTTGCTGATAGCCCAGCTGGTCGAACAGGGCGATCGCTTCGCCGGTGAAGGAGGAGCGATAGCGTTCGGAGATGCGCACCGACCAGCCGTATTTCTCGTAGTAGAACGCCAGGTTCGCCACCTTGCGCGAGAGGCCGGGCAGGGTGGACGGCGCGCCCGGAATCGAGGACACCGAACTCACCGGCACGGTGCTGTTGGTCAGCGAGAAATTGGCCTGCATGCCGAAGCCGTCGAGCGGACGGGCGATCAGCGCGCCTTCGAGCGCACCGGACAGTTCCAGGCCTTCCATGCGGCCGCCCGTGCCGTTTTCCGGCGTGGTGAACGAGCCGATGTTGCTGGTCGGCACCAGGGTCGGATCGTTGTTGACGTACTTGGAGAAGTCGTAGTTGAGCACCGTCTGGTTGTAGATGTAGTTCAACAGATTCTTGTTGAACACCGCGACGGCGACGTAGCTGGACTTGCCGAAATACTTCTCCCACGACAAGTCCGTGCCCACCGCGACATAAGGCTTGAGCTCCGGATTGCCGCCGCTGCCCGTCCACAGCACCTGGCCGGCCGCGGGGCCATCGGTGACCTGATACACGCCGGCCGAGGTGGCGACCTTCTCATCATCGATGCGTCCGCGCGTCATGGTCTTGGCGAAACCGAAACGCAGGTATTGCTGGTCGGCGATCTCAGCCGCCAGGTTCAGGCTGGGCAACACGTTGTTGTACGTGGTGCCGCCGCTGATATTGCCCACCAGGGTGTTGCCGTTGGTCTGCAGCGCTGTCGACGACTGGTCGGTGTGTACAAACTGGACGCCCATATTGCCGCGCAGCGGCACGTTGCCCAGCATCGTGTCGATATTGAACTTCACGTAGGCGACCGGCACTTTCTCCTCGACGCTGTAGTTGCGCGCCCAGTCGCCCTGGCCGTTGCCGTCGGTGAGATAGAACTGGCTGTTCAGCGCCGCCAGCACGTTGTAGTTGAGGATCGGCCCGATGCCGCCGTAATTGATCGAGGTGGGTCCGTACAGGAAGGCCGGATTGACCGGTACCGAGTAGCCCGGCTGGTAGGTGCTGCCGGTCGAACCGTTGCCGTTGAGCCACGCGAATTGCACGTCCGCCGACTTGGTCTTCTTGCGGTCGGAGTAGTTCACGCCCACATCCACGGTGCTGAAGATCCAGCCCACCGGATGGGAGACCTGCAGGCGGATCGCCTTGATCACATCGTTCTGGTGGTCGAACTCCTGGCGGCCGTTGTAGCCGTAGCCATCGGGGTCGGTGAACTGGATGCCCGATGGATCGGCCAGGTTCACGCCCGCGTTGAAGTTCGGAAAGCCGTAGTTGAGCGGCGTGGCGAACTGCACGCTGGTGGTGCCCTGGCCAGGAATGCCGGTGAACAGGTAGGCGTCGTGCAGGTCTTTCTTCGCGCTGGAATAGGACAGATCCGCCACGCCCTGCCAACCGCCGCCGAATTCGAACTGGTTGTTCCAGCCCACCGAGAACAGCTTGTCGTGTTCCTTGGTGTACTCGTTCTGCAGGATCGGCCGGATGCCATCCATCGTGCCAGTCGTGACGACCGGATAGGGTTGCGACGGCACCACGCCCACATTGCTGTACACGGCGGGGCCGGCGTTGTCATAGGGGCCGCTCGCCCACTGCACGCCGTTGGTGGTCTTCTTTTCGTTGAAGGTGGAGTAGTAGGTGTCCAGCGTCGAGTGGTACCAGTCGTTCGGCGCCCACTCGAGCACGGCCATCAGGCCGTTGCGCAACTGGTTCTCCGACTGCGCGCGCAGCTGCATGCCTTCCTGCGAGAGCACGCCGTCGGGCAGGCCCGGCGAATGTGGTCCGCCCCAGGCGCCTTCGATGCTGCCCGGGCCGTTGTTGAGGCTCCACCACCACGCCTGGTACTGCTTTTCCTGGATCGGCGAATCGAGTTGGGCGAAGCCGATGGCCAGGCCCAGCGTGTGATCCAGAAACTGGTCGACGTAGGAGAAGCTGGCGCGATGGCCAAGATCGCCCACATCCGAGCCCGGGTTGTTCTTGCCGTTGGTGGTGTACTCGCCGCGCAGGTTGGCCACGATGGTACGGGTGGACAAGTCCAGCGGCTTGAGCGTGTGCAGGTCCACCGTGCCGGACAGGCCCTGGCCGATCAGGCTCGCATCAGGCGTCTTGTACACCGCCGCGCCGCTGATGAGTTCCGCAGGGTATTGATCGTATTCGACGCCGCGGTTTTCGCCGATGGTGGCCTGCTCGCGGCCGTTCAAGGTGGTGCCGGCAAAGTCGGGCGCCAGGCCGCGGATGGAAATCTGGTTGGCACGACCATCCACGCGTTGCGTAGCGAGGCCGGGCAGGCGCGCCAGGCTTTCGGCGATGCTCGCATCGGGCAGCTTGCCGATGTCTTCGGCGGAGATGGCCTCGATGATGTTGTCCGAGTTCATCTTGGCCTTGATTGAATTCTCGATGCTGCCCGCGATGCCGGTGACGGTGATCGCATCGAGCGTGGCGGCTCGGTCTTCCGATTTGGGCAGCGCGTTCTGGTCGGTCTTTGCAGGCTTCGTAGCCGGCGTCGGCTGGGTGCTCTGCGGCGTGCTGGATGGATCCTGTGCCTGTTGCGCAAACACCGGTTGCGCAGCCGCCAAGGCGATCAGGGCAGCGGCACATGCAACGGTGAGTGGGCGCTTGGCCCCGATGAAACTTGCGACGAAAACCTGCGAGCGGCGACCGTTCATTCCCTTCCCCATGACGTGATTCGATGACTGCACCCCCCGGTGCAGCACGCTGAAACGCACTTGGACATGACCGGCAATTTCTTGCGGTCAGACTTTGGGCGGTAGGTTTCTGCGTGGAGGGGGAGCATGAGCGAGAGAATTTGCCGCTGTCATCATGCGACGCAGCAAGTTCGTTCATGGTGCTGAAGGAGACGCGCTCCCCGGTTCAGCGAGGTGAGGAGACTGTCGTCTATTTGCTGGACGACGACGTGCAGCCGGCAACGATGGGCGCTGCGTTCGGGCCGGCGGTCATGTCGTACAGGTCGCCGTTGTTGCCCTTGGTCCACCACGTATACGGACCGGCCACGTATTTCACGCCGGAGCCGGCCATGGTGTCGACAAACAACATGGGCTTGTCCTTCACCAACAGCAGCGCAAAGCTCTGGCCGCCATGGCTGTTGTAGTACGTCACCTTGAGCGACTTGCCAGCCTGGCATTGGTAGTTGCGCTGCAATGTCCCGTCCACCGGGATCTCCGGCACGTTCAGCGTATCGGCCAGCGCCGTGGCGCCAGCCACGGAGACTGCCGCGCCCAATACCAGGCGCAGCCCGTTGCGATGCAAAGCGTTCATGGCTTACTTCACCTCGTCGTAGACGTATTCATGCTGGTCGTCGCGCAGGACCAGCTTGCGATTGTCCGCCGTGCCGGAGACGACGAATTCGAAACCATCGGATCCCGGCGAAATGGTCACGAACGACAGCGAGCCGTCGTCGTTCTTGCGTGACGCCACATCGCTATGCCACGCGCCGAAGTTGAAGACCAGGTTCTTGCCGCTGCGATCCACCTGGATGCTGCCCACGGCCGGGTTGCGATAACGGTCCGCCAGCTTGGCTGCCTGGGCGGGATCGGCGGGCACGGTCAGGCGCTTGCGCTGGGCGGCGATCTCCGCCTTCAGCCGCTTCACGCCGGCATCGATGTCACCCTGCGCCAGCGGCTTGCCGTCAAACAGCACTTCGAGCAGCCGGCGCTGGAACGGTCCGCGTATGAACAAGCCGGCGTCGGCATTGGTGAGGATCACCGCACCCACGCCCTGCTCGGGCAACCACAGCATGTCCGAATGAAAACCGGCCAGGTCGCCACCGTGATGCACCACCGGGACGCCCCAGGTGTGATCCACCATCAGGCCCATGCCATAGGTGGCCGTGGTGCCGAGCGCCACGTTCGGCTTGCGGCGTTCCAGCAAGGCTTCTTTTGATACGTAGCGTTTGCCGTCCGGCAGTATGCCGTTGGCCAGCTCCATCTGCACATAGCGCAGCATGTCGCTCACCGCGCTCCACGCCGCACCGGCGGGACGCGCCGCGCGGATGGAATCATTGATGCCCATGCCGGCCACCGCCGTATGGCCGTCCACATCCATGCCGTGTGGCGTGGCGTGGTCGCCGAGCAGGGCGCGGTCGTAGTCGAAGGTGGTGATCTTCATGCCGAGCGGATCGAACACCTGCTTCTGCATCGCCAGGTCGTAGGCCGCGCCCAGCTCCATATCCGGATACAGCACATGGCCGCCGATATAACCGGCCGCTGCCGCCATCAGGTTGGAGTACTGGAACAGCTCGCCGAACTTGCTGGTGGGCTGCATGCCCGACAATGCCCGCAAGACTGTCTCCGGCGTGGCGTCGCGACTGTTGAGCAGCCATTCCATGTCCTGCCGCGGCATGCCGGTGCAGGCGCAGATCAGGTGCTTGATCAGCACTTGCCTGGTGGTTGCCGCGTCGCCCAGCCTGAAGCTGGGCATCACTTGCACCACGGGCGTGTTCCAGGTGAATTTCTTTTGATCGACCTCGCGCGCCAGCATCAGCGTGGTCAGCGCCTTGGTATTGGAGGCGATCATGAACAGCGTGTCGGCGTCGATCGGCTCGGGCTTGTTGATCTCGCGCACGCCCAGGCCGCCGGCGAACACCACCTTGCCGTGATCGATCAGGCCGATGGCGACGCCCGGCACGTCGTACGCCTTGCGTGCATCGTCCACGAAACTCTTGAGCGTTTCGATGCGCGCCGCATCGAGCGGATGCGCCTGCCTGCCGGCGAAACTCTCGCGCTGGTAGCCCTTGGGCAACAGGCGGTCGGAGATCGCGCGCAGTTGCGAGGCGCGCTTTTCGCCCACCGCATTGGCCACGTCGTAGATCAGCACGGTGTACTGGTCGCCATGACGGTAGGCGATGGCGGTGACGCCGCTCTTGTCGTTGGCGGAGGTCTCGTAGTTGTAGATGCGGATCTGGTCCCAGTTGTCGCGCGGGGATACATCGGTCGCCACCTGCAGCGGCCAGGTCTTGGCGGGGGCATAGGCCTTCCACGCTTGCGCCACGGCGTCATCGGGAGTGCCGGCCTTCACGTCCACCAGCACGGCCTGCGAACCGGCCTCGGGCGGATTGAGCGTCAGCTTGTTGCCGCTGGCGTGCAGCGTCCAGTCGGAGGGCAGCATGAATTGCGTGCCGGACGATGTGCTCTTGGGAGCATCGGCCTTCACCGCCGCGCCCGCGGCCGGTGCAGCAGGTGAGGTCGCGGTGCCGGCCAGCGAAGAAGCGGCCAGTGCAAACAGCCCGACAAACACAACGCAACGCATCAACATGGAGGTACCTCGCAGCGAGGGAAACGCTCTGTTGTCACGCGCCGGAACGGCGACCCGGCGCGACATGGTCGGAGACACGGGTGGTCCGGGGGAGTCTACACAGGTTGCGATGGCGTGCCAGTGCGCGTGGCCTCCACAGCGCACGCGCTACGCCGTGCCATACAGACGCCGCGATGCGGTCCGGTCCGGACGGCGCGGCCTTGCCACCGAGCGTACGGCTAAGCGCGACCTGACCGTTCCATCGATAGGGGAACTGCGATGAAGCGTTGGCTGTCCTTGCTGCTGTGCCTGCTGGTCGTCCGCCCGCTGTCCGCGGCGGATGCCGGCAAAGACCCCAAGACCGTGCTGCTGGCGTTCTACAGACTCGCCATGCAGGACTTCAAGCCGGCCGAGGCATGCGAGAAACCAGTGAACCCCCATTCGATGTTCTGGGCGCAAGTGCATGCCGCCCTCGCGCTGAGTCGCACTCAATTCAACGCAGCAGCGTGCACGCCTTCGCCGCGCACACGGCCGGGACATCGGCCGCTCACACGCTTGAACAGGCGGCGAAAGGCCGCTTCGCTGCTATAGCCCAATTGCTGGGCGATGCCCGCCACCGATTGCTGGCGGTCGCGCAACAACTGCTCGGCCACGCTGACGCGCCACTGCGTGACATATTGGATCGGCGGCTGCCGCATCAGCTGGGTGAAGCGCTCGGCAAACGCGGAACGGGACATGCAGGCCAGGGCGGCCATCGATTGCATGGTCCAGGCCTTGCCGGGATGGTCGTGTACGGCCTGCAGCACGCGGGAAATACGCGGATCGGCCAGTGAGGCAAACAGGCCCTGGCGTTCTTCCGTGGTGCGGGAGTAATCGCAGATCGCCAGCGTGAACAACGCATCGGCCAGCTTGTTGAGCAGCACAAGGCGGCCGGCGCAGTCGGCGTGCACCACCTGCGCCATGGTCGAAGCCAGCTGTCGGAACGGAGCGCTGGCGTCGGCGGCATGGATGACCATGCAGGCGGGCAAGGCCAGATTGAGCGGATGCTGGGAACTGCCGGTGAAGCGGAACTCGCCGCAGATCAGGCTGGTCTGCAGCATGTCGTCCCCGTCCCCGTCCCCGTCCCCGTCCCCGTCACCGCCGATGCCGCTGAGCCGATGCGGCGCACCGTGCGGAAAGATCACCAGGTCGCCGGTTTCAAGCGTCACCGCGCCGCCGAGTTCCTCGCTTTCCACCTGGCAGCGGCCGGTGCCCACCAGATGGAACAAGCCGCACTCATAGCGCGGTGCATCCGCAAACCACGAACCGCAACGATGCAGCTCGGCGACCACCTGCACCTGCAGCATCGACCGGTTGAGCAGGGACTCCAACGCCGGTTCCACCAGTCGCGGGCGCGGGCCGGCGGGTAGCGACGGATTCGGTTCGATGGACATGGGGTTCCTTCCGGCGGGTCTCATCAAGGACTTCGCCGCCGGTAGGCTGCCGGTTACATCGCCGATTGGATGACCGCTTAGAGGGCTGATCCTCCTGGCAGGGCCAGCTGTCCGATCAGCCCATCGCCCAGCCACTGCGCCAGCAGGGCGGCCATGCGGGGCAGGTCTGAATCGCCATGACGCTGGGCGAGGCGTTCGCACAGTTGCGCAAAGGTGTCGCCATGGAGGGCGCCGAGCAGTGCAGGCAATTCGCGCGTTTCAACCTGCCGGTAGCGCACGTCCAGCGCCGGCCGCCATACCAGCAGATGACGTGGCCGGCGCCAACGCCGCAACGCCGGACGAGGCTCGCCCCGGTCGGCCGCACGCCGGAACGCATCGATATTGCAGGTACTGCGCAGCAGATGCGCGTGCGGCAGAGGATGCAGCCGCAATGCCGCCCATCCCTCGGGCGCGATGCCCGCCAGTTCGGCGGCGCTGACCGTGCCATGGTCGGCTGCGTCGAACGCGGTGGAAATGCCCCAGTCCAGTCGCGCCATCTCGGCCAGTTCGGGCCGGTCACGCCATGGCGCCGTGCGGGTGAGAAACCCGGCGAGGCCTGCGCCATGCCAGCGAATATTGAAGTGCGTGGAGGGATGCGCGGCCACGTAGTCGTCCAGCAGCCCGGCGAAGCGTCGCCCGGACAGCAGGGCCAGACCGGGAAACTCCGTTGCCAGCGCCTCGCGCAGACGCATGCGATAGCCATGCTGGTAGATGGCGAGCCGGCTCGACTCGTCGGCCCTGTCGTCACCGCGCAACGAGCCGGGCAAGGGCGTGCCGCCCGCCAGCATCGCATCGGCCAGTTGCAGCTGCAGGGCGCGCAGATCGCTCACGCGGCTTCCTGCATCAGCGCGTCGGCCAGCGACCTGGCATGGTCGAGTTCCACCAGCAGCTCGGCGAGCGGAGGAATGTGGTCGTCGCGCTCGATCATGGTCGACACGCGACCGAAGCGCCGCACGGCCTCCACGTAGAGATCCCACACGGCATCGACCACGGGTGCATCATGCGTGTCGATCAACAACTCGCCGCCGTGCTCGTGGCCGGCCAGATGGAATTGCTGCACGCGTGCAGGCGGCAGGCCGTCGAGATAGTCCAGCGCGGCAAACCCATGGTTGTGCGCGCTCACGTGCACATTGTTGATGTCGAGCAGGATGAGGCAATCGGCACGCTCGGCGACGGCGGCGAGAAACTCCCACTCGGTCAACTGCGACTGCGCAAAGCTGATGTAGCTCGACACGTTCTCCAGCAGGATGCGCCGCCCCAGCTTGTCCTGCACGCGGCGCACGCGGTCCACCACATGCACCAGCGCTTCCTCGGTGTATGGCAGCGGCATCAGGTCGTGCAGGTTGACCCCGTGCACGCCGGTCCAGCACAGATGATCGGAGATCCAGGCAGGTTCGACGTGTCGCGCCAAGGCCGCAAGCTGGTCGAGATAAGCCATGTCGAGTGGATCGGTGCCGCCGATGGACATCGACACGCCGTGCATCACCAGCGGGAAACGCTCGCAAAAACGCTCCAGCCAGCGCAGCGGCCGGCCTCCGGGAACCAGATAGTTTTCCGAAACGATCTCCAGCCACTGGACGTTGGACGGTTCGTCGATCAGCGTTTCGTAGTGATCGACGCGCAGGCCGAGACCGAAGCCCAGATAAGGCAGCTGGCGGGAAGTGGGCATGGCGTTTCTCGCGATAAAAAGCGCGGGGCTTTCGAGCGGGCCGAAAGCCCCGCGATCAAGCTCAGGAGGCCTTGGCGGCTGCCTGGGCGGCGTCACATTCCTGCTGGCTCTTCTGCATGGTGAAGCCCTGGCCCTTGCAGGCGTTCTGGCCCTTGCAGGCATTGCTGGCCTGCTTGCAGGCGCCATGGCCCTTGCAGGACGACGAGTTCATGCACTTCACGCTGGCGGTATCGGCCGACTTGCTGCCGTCGGTCTTCTCGGCCGCCGAAGCGGACATCGTGGTGACGGCGAACAGGCCGGCAACCATCATCGCCATGGCGGCGCCGTTGAGCTTGTTGGTCTTCATGGAAACACTCCTGACAGGTGGACGGCCGCTTGCTGGCGGCTTGGATGGACAACGTCGGGCCCGGACACCATGGCCAAGCACTGCCGACTTCAGCATTCTCGACAGACGGCCAGCCGCGCGCTGTCCCCACGCGTCTCCCTTTTGTGCCCGATCGTCCGGCGATGGAGGTGTCGCGCAGGACCGGACGGCGGGCAAGAAAGCATGGACGACCAGCCATGGCGGCGATCGCCAGCGCTTCGCATGATGCCCGCACCTCAATCCCCGGAAGCTGACGTCATGCGCCCCTACCTCGCCGACAAGGCAACGCAACTGCTCGCATGGCTACAGCGCATCGAATGGCTCGGGCCCTTGGTGGTGCGCGTGGTATTCGGTTACTTCTGGCTGGAAACCGGCATCGCCAAGGTGCACAACCTCGATGGCTTCACCCAGCGCTTCGTCGGCTGGGGCATTCCCTTCCCGGCGTTCAGCGCGGTACTGTCCGCGTGGACGGAATTGCTCGGCGGCCTGCTGATCATGCTCGGCCTGTTCACCCGCCTGGTGTGCATCCCCATGCTCATCAACATGGCGGTGGCCGTGGTGCTGGTCGTATCGGCCAACCTCACGGGCCTGGATGACTTCGTGGAAGCCGACGAGATCGTCTACAGCCTGATCTTCTTCTGGCTGCTGATCAGCGGCCCGGGCAAGGCCAGCCTCGACACGCTGCTGGCGCGGGCGCTGGGAATTCGCACCGCATCCGAGGCGACACCGTCAGCGCGCATGGCCATCCCTGTCATCGACTGACGGTGGGGCACAGGAGTCTTCGTGATCATGAAAACCAAGTTTCACCGATGGATGTTCGGCACGCTGTTGCTGGCGCTGGCCGGCACCACAGCCGCCGCTGAAGTGCCTTTCGACCAGGCGTCCTATGTGCGGACGCTGGCCGCGGGCAAGCCCGTCGTGGTGTACCTGCACGCCGACTGGTGTCCGACCTGTCGCGCGCAGCAACCCATCGTGGATCGCCTGTCAAAGGAACCACGGCTAAAGGATGTGACCATCTACGTAGCGGACTTTGACAAGGAAACGGCGCTGGAGAAATCGCTCAAAGTCACGCAGCAATCGACGTTCGTGGTTTTCAAGCAGGGCCACGAGGTAACGCGCTCCACTGGCCAGACGACAGAGCCTGCCATTCGCGCGGTGCTTGAGCAGGCGCTCTGATGGATTTTGGTCTGGGCACTTATGTGCTGGGTTTCCTGGCCGGCATGGCGACGCTGTTGTCGCCGTGTGTGCTCCCCATCCTGCCGATCCTGATCGCATCGGCGCTGTCCCGGCATCGGTGGGGCGTCGCGGCGCTGGCATTGGGCTTGAGTCTTTCGTTCGCGTTGACCGGAACCCTGCTCGCCACGCTCGGTGCTTCGATCGGCCTGGAGGCTGGCACCTTGCGCGTTGCGGCCGCGGTGCTGATGGTGGTGTTCGGCCTGGTGATGCTGTTGCCGCCGCTGCAGCGTACGTTTGCGCGTATCACCGCGCAGCTGGGCAACCGAAGTCAGCAGGCGCTGGGTTCGGTGCGTGGCGAAGGCGGCTTCAGCCAGTTCCTGATCGGCTTGCTGCTGGGACTGGTGTGGAGTCCTTGCGTGGGGCCGACCCTGGGTGCGGCGACCACGCTGGCGGCACAGGGCACGCATCTGGTGCAGATCGCGCTGTTGATGCTGGTGTTTGGCCTCGGCGCCGGACTGCCACTGCTGGCGCTGAGCACGGTGTCAGGCGCCGCCATGACACGCATGCGCGGCTCACTGATGTCGGCGGGCAGCGTGGCCAAATCGCTGCTGGGTGCCTGCTTCGTGGTGATCGGCGTGCTGGTGATCAGCGGCCTGGACCGCCGCTTCGAAGCACTGGTGCTTTCGGTCAGCCCGGATTGGCTGACTCGCCTGACCACGTCGCTATAAGGTGCTTGCGCAACGCTAGCGCCACTTCACCGATGCCAGCAGGTCCGACAACCCCACCCACAACAGCTGCATGCCGATGCAGAAGGTGACCAGCGCAAACAGGCGCATCACGATCTTGGTGCCGCCGGAGCCCAGCCATCGCTCCAGCGTGTCGGCGAAGCGCATGCAGATGTAGATGCTGGCGCATAAGACCACCAGCGCAGCGGCGACGCCGAGGAAGTGGACGGCCGACAAGCCATCCTTCGGCGAGCTGGTACCAAGCGCGATGGCCACCGAGATGGAGCCCGGACCCACCATCAAGGGCAGGGTCAGCGGGTAGAAGGTCTTGGCGGCCAGCGATCCGCTGCGCGAGCCGGGGTTCACTTCCTGCGCCTTCTCGTTGGCGGCATCGTCATCGTCGGGCTTTTGCAGCAGGTTCCAGCCCGCCACCGCGATGATCATGCCGCCCGCCACGCGCAGCACCGGAATGGAAATGCCGAAGAAGGTGAGCACGTAGGCGCCCATCAGCAGCGACACCAGCAGGATGGCGAAGCTGTTGGTGGTGACGCGCCAGGCCAGTTCGGTGCGTTCGGCAGCCGTAGTGTTGGGCACCATGCTCAACACGATGAAGGCCGAGCCGATCGGGTTGATGATCGGGAACAGGCCCGTGATGAGCAGCAGGGCGGTCTGTGTGAAATCTCTCAGCATGCTCGCAGCTCCCCGGGGCAGGCTTGCGGTGGGATCACGATGTGTGGCGCACCGGGCCCGCTGGCAGCCCGCGGGGAAAACCTAGCATGTCGATCCGCCGACCGCGCCCCTCATGCCTGCGTGTTTGCCTCGTCGGGTGTCGCGAAGCGGTGAAGGATGCCGCCCAGGCTGCGCAGATCCTGGCTGTTGTGCCGCGCCACGCGATGCAGCGCCTGCGCCGAACCGCCGCGCAAATAGCCCAGCCACGCGGCCGGCGCTTCGGAGCCGGGCAGGTCGTCCTCGCGCACGACCTGCAGCAGTTGTCGCTCGGCGGTGGCCAGGCGGCAGTTCTCCCAGGCACCGCGCCAGCGGCGCCGCACGGGGTGGAGCAGGTCGATATGCGCCAATCCTTCGAGCGGACACGCACGGTGGTGCAGGCGAAAGCGCGTCTTGAGCAAGGGCGAGTCGTACGACTTGCCGTTGTAGCTCACCAGCACCGCATCCGGACGCAGCCACGACGCGAAGCAATCGAGCATGGCCGCTTCGCCGGCCAGCGTGGTGATCAGCAGCTGGCGTTCGCGAAAGCGGCCTTCATGCCAGTCGCCCACGCCGATCATGAAGGCGCGTGTGCCGGTGCCGCCGGCCAGTCCAGTGGTTTCCGTGTCGAACAGCACCAGTCGTTCCGCGGCGATCTCTTCGTCGACGCGCGCAAACGCGGCATGGAAGGCAGGCGGTTCGGGCGGCCACGCGCTGCTCGTTTCGCACAGCTGCAGGCCGGGTGCGATGGTCTGCCCGGGTAGCGACGAGGGTTCGATGCTTGCCTTGCGTCGTGGCGTGGCGGCCGCGCCTTGCGTGCGCTGGCGGATGCCGAGCAGCTGCGCGATGTTGTCCGGCAACGCGGGACGCGGCTTCGCCGGCACAGCCACGGCGGCGGGTGCGGGCGGCACCACGCCGGCCTGGCGACGCAGGCCGCGCAATTTATCGGCCAGCGCGCTCATAGGGCGACGATCAGGTCGAGCACACGCGTAGCGAGCGATTTCAGCGAACGCTCGTTCTGTTCGTCCGCGGCCAGCACCGGGCCAACGCAGGCAGGACAGCCGCCGCGGCAATCGCAACGACGCACCAGTTCGCGCGCGAGGCGCACCAGATCTTCGCGTCGCTCATACAACGGTGCGCTGAGTCCCACGCCACCAGGAAAGGCGTCGTAGAGATACAGCGTGGGCACGAAGGGGCCGCTCATCGATGGCTCGCCCTCGCCGAAGCCCGAGCGAAGCTGCGCGCGACCGTTGGCGTCCGGCGTGGCGAACCACGCACCGTCGCCGCTACCCACGGCCTTCTGCAGGTCGCGCGCTTCGGCCGTCACCGCCACCGTCGCCACGATATGCAAGGCATGCGCCGCCGCTAGGAAACCGTCGAGCGCCTCCTGGCGATGATCGAACGCCTGTTCCAGCGCGCGTTGCGGCAACTGCCACCACACGGCGGTGGTATGCAGTTCAAGGTCGGGCAGGTTCACCGGGCCGTAGCCGATATTTTCGTGGGTGTAATAGCGGATCTTCTTGTAGCCCGCCACGCGGCGCGCTACATGCACTTCGCCGTGATGCGCACTGCCATTGCCGGCCGGCGAGCCATCGAATGCCTCCAGCACTTTGAGCTTGGTGTAGTCGATGGCGTCGGTGTAGTAGTCCACGTTGGTACGCGTGACGAAGGCCTTGCGGCCGTTCCAGTCCAGCCGCTCCACCTGGTAGGGCACCGACTGGATCATATGGATGGCGCCCTCGTACAAGGTGAGCGAGGCCGCGCTGAAGTCCACCTCCGCCACGATGGTCTGGCGACCATCGGTACGATCCACCACCACGAAGTTGCCGTCGGCCACCGAACGCAAGGACACCGCGTTGGCGGGGTAACTATCGGCGATCCATTCGAAGCGCTCGCCTTCCTGATGCAGCACGCCTTCTTCGGCAAGCACCTGCAGCCATGGCGTGGCGTCCTGCGGGCCGAACAGCTCGCCGTCGCGGAAGGGCAGCTCGAAGGCGGCGCAGCGGATGTGATCGAGCAGGATCAGCGGCTGGTCGGCGGCGATGCGCGCATGTTCCGGCGTGGCGTCCTGGAAGAATTCCGGATGACGCACCAGATACTGGTCAAGCGGATCGCTGCTGGCGACAAGCACACCGAGCGAGGCCTGCTGGCGTCGACCCGCGCGACCGAAACGCTGCCAGGTGGCGGCGACGCTGCCGGGATAGCCGTTGAGCACCACCACGTCGAGCGCACCGATATCCACGCCCAGTTCCAGCGCTGAGGTGCTGACGATGCCATCCACCTGTCCCGCCCGCATCTCACGCTCCGCCGCGCGACGTTCGGTGGGCAGATAGCCGCCGCGATAAGCGCGAATGCGCGGCGCCTTGCGCGGATCGCTGTCGAACACGTCCTTCAAATACTTGGTGAGCACTTCCACCATCAGCCGCGACTGCGCGAACACCAGCGTCTTCAGTCCCGCCCGGATCGCTGTGCGCGCAATGCGGTTGGATTGCGAGCGCGCCGAGGCACGCAGGCCCAGATCCGCATTGACCACCGGCGGGTTCCACAGCAGCACATGTTTCTCGCCCACCGGAGCACCGCTTTCGGTAATCGCGGTGACTGGTTGTTCGATCAGCGCGCTCGCATGCTCCGCTGGATTGCCGATGGTCGCCGAGCACAGGATGAACTGCGGCGTCACCCCGTAGAAAGCACACACGCGCTGCAGGCGGCGCAGCACGTTGGCCACGTGCGAGCCGAATACGCCGCGATAGGTATGCACCTCATCGATCACGATGTAGCGCAGGTTCTCGAAGAACTGCGCCCACTTGGTGTGATGCGGCAGGATCGCCTGATGCAGCATGTCCGGATTGCTCACCACGATGTCGCCATGCAGGCGGATCGCCTGGCGCGCATCGCCCGGCGTGTCGCCGTCGAAGGTGAAGGCTTTGACGCCGAGGTCGCCGGCCTGGTTGAGTTCCAGCAGCTCCGCCACCTGATCCTGCGCCAGGGCCTTGGTGGGAAACAGGAACAACGCCTTGGCGCGCTGGCGGATCGCTGCGCTGATCACCGGCAAGGTGTAGCACAGCGATTTGCCCGAGGCGGTGGGCGTGGCAATCACTACATGCTCGCCCGCAGCGGTGGCATTCCATGCCTGGGCTTGATGCGCATAGAGCTGATGGATACCGCGTGCTCGCAGCGCCTGGGCAAGTGCTGGCGGCATGTCGCCGGGTAGCGGAGCGAATTGACCCTCCCGTCCCGGGAGGACGAACGAGCCGGTGATGCGGTCGCCGTAACGTTTGGCAAGCCGCCGGGCGAGCTGGTCGCCGCCGGAAACGGGTGCAGCCAGCGCACCGTCGCCGCGCACCGCGCGTTGGGCCATGGGGTTAGGCAAGGCGTTCATCGGTGCGCTCCATCGGGGGATGGCATTGCACCCGCAGGCCGTCTCAATCCCTGAGACGGCCCGGTGCGGCGTGGCTTAGAACATCCAGGTCAGGCTCATGCGGGCCGCCTGGTCGTTCGCCCGGCTGGCGAACTGGCCGTTGTAGCTGGCATCCACCGTGACGTTACGCGACAAGGCGAAGCTCAGCCCGCCGGTGAAGGCTGCCGCATTGCGAGCCACCGGCACGCCATCGACGGTGTAGGCCAGGTTGCCGTTGGCAAAGCGCAACGCGCTGCTGGTGGCAGTGTCACCCCAGGCGTGCTGCCAACCCAGGCTGAAGTGCGCACGCAGGCCGCCGCTGGCATCCAGCGCAAACGCGCTGCGCAGGCCGAGCGTGGCATAGGTGGACGAATCGGTCTGCGCATTCGCGTCCAGCGCCGCGGCGCCATCGCCTTCGCTGGCGGCATCCGTGTGCAGACGCACATAGGCCACATTGAGGAAGGGCGAGAACGTCGCGGCCGGCGTGCCGAACGCGTAGCTCGCGTCGATATAGGCCTGCCCGGTGTTGCCGTCGTACTCGCTGTTGTAGCGTTCGTTGAAGGTGTCGAAGGCCACCGAGCGATGGCTGTCCACCGTCTGCCAGCTATACGCCACCGCGCCCTGCAACTGGAAGGCGTCGGCATGCAAACCGCCGTATACACCCAGGTGCGTGCCGGTGGTGTGCGACGACGAACCCAAGGCATCGACATTCGCGCTGTTCTGGCCAAAACCCGCAACCGCACCGATGCGTGCCTGCGAACCCAGCAACATGTCCGCACCGACCAGCAGGCCGCTGCCGTTCGCTTGCAGGCGCGAGGCATTGCCGTCGCCATCGTGATTGCCCCAATGGCCCCAACCGGCGGTCCAGGCGGATACGCCGTTGTCGTTGGTGGCACTGGTTCCGGTGGCGCTGTTGTTGAGGCCAAGCAGGTGATCGTTGATCGCGTCGCGCACGTAGCGGCTATCGTCCATCAATGCGGTGCGTGTGCTGGCGTAGATCTCGCCGGAGAGCTGGTCATACGCATGGCGCGCCGTTGCTGCGTCAGCCATCACCACGGCGTTGTACAGGGCGCTATTCCAGCCCAGCGCTTCGACCGCCGTGGCCGTGGCGCGTTCGTTCGGCGTCTGTGCGACACCGGCGAAGCTTACGTCGTTGCGCTCCAGCGACAGCGTCACGCTGTTGGCGCCATAGGCCAGCGTGGGCGTGAGGAAGGCGAGATTGCTGCTGGCCGAAGCAAACTGCCCAGTGATGCCCTGCGTGGCGGTGAGGATGGTGTAGTCGGTGCGCGGAGCCCAGTTGCCCGTCGTACCCAGCACCACCGTGCTGCCGGCGATGCTGGCCTTGCCGTTGACGGTGAGCAGGTCGGCCTGGCCGGTGGGCGCCGCATCGATCACCAGCGCGCCGTTGGCAGCCTGCGTGTAATTGCCGTTGATGGTGAGGGTGCCGATCGAGCCACCCGGCTGCAGCATGCCGTTGTTGGTGACATTGCCCACGATGGTGCCGTGACCGCGCAGGGTACCGCCCGCGGCCACCTGCACATTGCCGCCCAGCGTCGCAGACGCATTGCTCGCATCGCCAACTTCCAGCGTGCCGGCCTGCACCGTGGTGGTGCCGGCAAAACTGTTCTTGCCGTCGAGCACCAGCATGCCGCTGCCGCTCTTGGTGAACGAGCCCGTGCCGCTCAGCACGCCGTTGTAGATGCCGTCGCTGGCCTGGTCGAACACCAGCGCCGCGTTGTTGGTGATATTGCCCTGCAGGCTGGCGGTACTGCCCAGCAGCGTGCCGCCACTGATGGTGGTGCCGCCGCTGTAGCTGTTCGCGCCGGTGAGGGTGAGCGTGCCGCTGCCGGTCTTGTTAATGCCGAAGCTGCCACCAATGACGCCCGACTGCGTGGCCGCATCGCTTCCATCCACATCGAGCGTCGTTGCACCTTGCAGGCTGATCGCATTGGCGAGGTTGATGCCGTTGCGATAGACCAGCGTCGGCGCCGCGGCCACCAGCGTGCCGGTGCCGATCGCGCTGCTGTTGCCCAGCACCAGGGTGCCGCCGCTGACCGTGGTGTTGCCGCTGTACGTACTGGCGCCGTTGAGCGTGGTGGTGCCGGCGCCGATCATCACGCTGGCAAAGTTCGCGATGGAACCGGCATAGCTGAAGCTGTTGCCGGCGCCGGGCGCAATGGTCAGCGTGCTGCTGCCGGTGCCGCCATTGATATTGCCGTTGATCACTGCCGAGCCGCCCAGGATCTGCAGGCTGCTGTTGCCGCTGCCCAGATCCACCGCCAGGTTGCTGCTGTCGGCCGTGATGGTGCCGTAGTTGATCACGGTGGCGTTGTTGCCGCCGGTGTAAACCGCCGCTGCCGTGCCGCCGCCTTCCAGCGTGCCGCCGGCAAGGTTGGTGATGGTGACGGTGAAGGCGTTGGCAGCGCCGGTCACGGCGATGGCGGAGTCGCTCTGGCCGCGGATCAGTCCGCTATTGGTGACGCTGGTATTCCCATAGATGCCCTGGGTGGGAATCGACGCGTCGGTGGTCGGGTCCTTGTCCAGGCCGGCCAGGGTGATGCCGCGGCCCGTGCCGGTGTTGACGGTGCCGTCGCCATTGGTCGCCGAGTTGTCGCCTTCGATGGTGCCGGAGTTGACGATGGTGCCGCCGCCCACGGTCACGCCTTCGCTGGTGTCGTTGTACGCATGCAGCGACTTGATCGTGCCGGTGTTGGTGATGTTGACCAGGCCATCCACGTCGACACCGTCGCCGTCGCCATTCACGCCGTTGCCGGTGATCGTGCCGTGGTTGACCACGGTCACCACTTCGTTGGCGTTGAAGCCGTCGATATTGATGCCCGAGCCGTTGTCGCCCTGGATGGTGCCGCCGAGGTTGTTGGTCACCGACAAGGTGTACGCGCCGCTGGTGGTCACATCCGTGTTGCCGCCGGTAATGCCGTGGCGCGCGCCTTCGATGGTGCCGGTGCCGGCCACGCTGGCCGAACCGGTGGTGGCATTGACGATGGTGATGCCGCTATTGCTCTGCGCATCGATGCCATCGCTGCCGTCGGTGCTGCCCGCTGCGTTGGTCGATTTGATCAGGCCGTCGTTGTAGACAAAGCCGTTGACGCCGGGACGCACGGCGTCCGCTTCGTACGCGTCGATTTCACCGCTGGCGTAGTTGTACAGCTTATTGCTACCGGTGGTGATCGCATTGAAGTCGATCGCCTGGGCGCCACCGAGTGACGCATTGGACGAAACCAACTTGCCGTAGTTGTAGAACACGACGCTGCTGCTCGCCTTGTTCATCTGGATGACGTCGTTGTCCGCCGTCTGCATCAACGCGCCCACACCGTTGGTGACGGTGAGCGTGAGGTTGCCGGTGTTGTCGCGGATGGCGCGGCCGGTGGTCGTATCGATCAGGCTGCCGTTGTTGGTGATCGTGCTGCTGCCGGTCACGGTGACGGCGACCGCCGTGCTGCCGCCGATCGACAGCGTGCCGGTGGCGTCGATGGTGCCCGTCTGGCCCGCGGCGAGGGTCTGTGCGGTGTTGGAGGTTTGTCCGGCGGTGATCTCGAACGTGGCGGCGTGGGCGGTATCGACCAGCGCGAGCAGGATTCCGGCGACGAGCAGCTTCTTCTTCATGGGGCCCCCTGTGGCGTAAGCCCGCAAGTGTTGCGATGGCATTGCGTAAGACCCATGACAGCTTGGCTACGCCGTCCGGCCCTTTCCTTAGCGTTGTCTTAGAGAGCCTTCGCGGCCAGCCGCAGGCGTCTGACCTGGCAGAGAAAAAATCAAGCGGGACAGTCGCTTAAGTGTTTCCTAAGGCGCATGACCGATAATCCCGGCGTACATCGCCAGCAGGGCGAAGGAGCGTCAGGTCGTGCACATTCTTCTGGTCGAGGACGACGCGCAGCTGGGAGCGGCGATCCAGCGCGCCCTGGAACGGCTGAGCTATACGGTGTCGTGGCTGCGCGACGGCCGTTCGGCGCTCAACGCCATGCGCGATCGCACCGCCGACCTGGTCTTGCTTGATCTGGGCCTGCCCGGTCGCGACGGTATCGAAGTGCTGGTGGAGGCGCGCCGCGCCCATGTGGATACGCCCGTCCTGGTGATGACGGCGCGCGACGGGCTCACCGCGCGCGTCGATGGTCTGGATGCCGGCGCCGACGACTACCTCACCAAACCCTTCCATGTGGAAGAACTGGCTGCACGCATCCGCTCGCTCACCCGCCGCATGCGCGGCCTGTCGGTGAACCGTATCGAAGTGGGTGCGCTGAGCCTGGACGTGGGCACTTCAGAGGTGACCTTTCGCGGCGAGGCGGTCGACCTCACCCGCCGCGAATTCGCGCTGCTGCAGGCGCTGATGGAAAGCGCCGGCCGCCTGGTGCGGCGCGAGAGCCTGGAGAATTCCCTGTACGGACTGGATCACGTGGTGGGCAACAACGCACTCGAAGTACTGGTGCATTCGCTGCGCCGCAAGCTGAGCTTCGAGACGGTGCGCAACGTGCGTGGTTTCGGTTACATGATTCCGCAGGATCCCAAGTGAGCCGCGGCAGTTTGCGCGGACGTCTGCTCTGGTTGGTCCTCGGCGTTCTCGCGGTGGTGCTGGTGCCCTTGGCGATCTACAGCCTGCGTCGCACCACCAATGAAGTGAACGAGCTTTCCGATGGGCGCCTGGCGCAATCGGCGCGCACGCTGCAGACCTTGATCAGCGAGATCGGGCTGCCTGCCCTGCAACGCCGCAACGCCGAAGCAGGCGTGGTGGTGCCGATCACGGCGCGCTCCACCCAGGAGCTGGTGCTGCATGGCCACACCTATGAGTCCGAAGTCGGCTTCCAGGTGTTTGACCGCGACCATCGCCCGCTCCTGGTGACCGGCAATCTCACTGCCTTGCCGCCGCCCGACACCGCCAAGCCCGGTTTCAGGAATCTGCGCTACGGCAATTATCGATGGCGCCTGTTCACCCTGCCGCCGACCGCCGATGGCGTGGTCGTGCGTGCGGCCGAGCGCTATGACAGCCGTGCCGACATCCGCACTGCGCTGTGGATCGAGCATGGCCTGCCGCCGCTGATCGCGCTCCCCGTGCTGGCCTTGCTGGTGGGCTGGGCCGTGCGGCGCGGGTTGCGTCCGCTGGATGCGCTCGCGGAAAAACTGGCCGCGCGCAAACCGGGCAGTCGCGACACGCTCGACGTCGCCGACGCGCCGCGCGAACTTGAGCCGGTGCTCGCTGCACTCAACAGCCAGTTCACCCAGCTCGAGGAGGCGCTGGAGCGCGAGCGCCGCTTCAGTGCCGACGTGGCGCACGAACTGCGCACGCCGCTGGCCTCCACCATGATCAACCTGGAGAACGCCGAGGCCAGCCGCGATACGCGCGAAGCCGACGTGGCCCTGGCCGGCGCGCGCGAAAGTCTCGCTGCGCTGGCGCGCCGGGTGGAACAGCTGCTGTCGCTGGCGCGCCTGGAGGCGAGCTCGCGCGCCGAGCAGAACAGCGATATCGACCTGCTGGCGGTCGCGCGCAATGTCATCGAGGAACTCTCATCGCTGATCGGCGACTCCGATGTGGAACTGGACGTGGCCCTGGCCGATGGCACGCTGATCGTGCACGGCCACGAAGTGGCGCTGGCCGCGCTGCTGCGCAATTTGCTGGAAAACGCGCTGCGCCATGTGCCGCTGGGCGGCCAGGTGCGGCTCAGCATCCAGCGCGAGCAGGACCAGGCCGTGATCGACGTGATCGACAATGGCGAGGGTATTCCCCCGGAACGCCGCGCGGCCGTTTTCACCCGCTTTCACCGCGAGGCCGGCAGTCAGGGCGAGGGCTACGGGCTGGGACTTTCCATCGTGCAGCGGGCGGCGCAATTGCACGATGCGTCGATCCAGCTGCTCGATTCGCCCTATGGCCGCGGCCTGCGCGTCTGCGTCCGCCTGCCGCTGGGCGACTGCCGCGCCTGAGTCCGCGAGATCCTGGCGGCGCTTACAAAGTGAACGCTAAGCCAGTTTCGCTAGGGTATGGACTCCCTACTCATGCCTGGATTGTTGGTGTCTTCTCTGTCTGCCAAGCATCGCAGCTTCGCGGCCATCGCCTTGGCCATGTGCCTGGCGGGCTGCGCCACCAGCCAGCCCAAGCCGCTGCCGGAACAGGCCGCTTCCGCGTCATCGCTGTCGCAGCTGCAAGGTTATGACGCCGCCGCGCTGCCGCTGGACATGGCCGCGGTCGAGCGCCTGGTGCTGCTCAATAATCCCGACCTCAAGACCCAGCGCGCCCGGCACCAGGCGGCGCAGGCGCAGCGGCTGCAGGATGGCGTGCTGCCCAATCCCACCGTCGGCGGCAGCATCGGCTATCTGCTGTCGGGTCCGGGTGACGCGACGGCCTGGACGGCCTCGATCAGCCAGGACATCGCCTCGCTGATCACCCTGCGTCCCCGCCGCGAGGCGGCGAAAGCCAGCGCCGATGAAGTCGACGCCGGCCTGCTGTGGGAGCAATGGCAGACCGTGGGCAAGGCGCGCCTGCTGGTGATCGATCTGGTCGAAGGCCAGCGGCAGATCGCGCTGCAGACGCAGGCACTGCAGGCCCAGGCGGAGCGCGAATCGCGTATCGCCAAAGCCGTCCGCGATGGCAACCTCGAGCGCGTGGCGGTGGCTTCCGATCTCGCCGCTGCCGCCGAGGCACGCAGCGCACTGAGCGACATGCAGCGCCGCCAGCTCGACCAGCAACAGCAGCTCCATGCGCTATTGGGTCTGCAGCCGGGCGTCGTGCTGCCGCTGGCGACAAACTTGCCATCCGCCCAGGTGGACCCCGCGGCGATCCGCACGCAGTTCGACAGCGTGAGTCGTCGCCGGCCGGACCTCGTTGCTCTGCAGCTGGGCTATCAGGCCCAGGAAGCGAACTTGCGCGCCGCCGTGCTGGCGCAGTTTCCGCCGCTGGCGATCGGCTACGACGCCTCGCAGGACAATAGCCGGGTGCGCAATGGCGGCCCCGCGGTGAACTTCACGCTGCCGATCTTCGATCACAACCAGCACAACGTGGCGATGGCCCGCGCCACCCGCGACCAGCTGCACCAGGAATACACCACGCGCCTGGCGACTTCGCACGACGACGTCGAAGCGCTGCTGGCGCAATACGCACAGCTCGATGCGCAGCATCAGGCGCTTACTCCCGCTACCGACGACGCCGTGCACGCTGCCTCTGAGGCCGGCCAGGCGGCGCAAGCCGGCTTGATCGACCTGCGCAACGTCACCGATCTGCGCGTGGCCGCCCTCAACCGGCAATTGGCGCAACTGGCGACCGAGCAGGCCATGCTCGAACAGCAGGCTGCACTGGAATTGCTGGTCGGTCGCGGCATGCCGACTTCTCTCGAACAGGATGTGATGGCCCCATGAGTTACCGACAGCCATGGATCGCTGCGGCGCTGGCCGCGTTTGTTTTGGCCGCCTGCTCCAGCAGCGAAGCACCGGACGAAACGGCCGTGAGCGCCGCGGTCACCACCGTGCCGCTGAAGCAGGGCAGCGTGGCCGATACCGTGACCGCCTACGGCAGCGCCGGTCCGGCCGCCGATGCCGCGCAAGTGATCAGCGTGCAGGCCGCGGGTCGCGTGACGCGCTGGAACGTCACGGCGGGTGAGTCGGTGAAGCGTGGACAGTCCCTGCTTGCCTTCGCACTGGCGCCCTCGTCGGTGGCGGCCTATCAACAGGCGCTGACGGCGCAGAAGTTGGCCCAGGCGCAGCGTGCCCATACCGCGCAGCTGCTGTCGCAGCAACTCGCCACCCGCGATCAGCTCGAGCAGGCCGAAAAGGCCTTGCAGGATGCGCAGTCCAATCTCGATGCACTGGTGCAGCAACAAGGCCGCAGCGCCACCATGGATGTCACCGCGCCGTTCGATGGCACGGTGGTGACGGTCGACGCACCGCAGGGCGACAACCTGCAGGCGGGTGCCGCCTTGCTCACGCTGCAGCGTGGTGACGGCATGGTCGTCACGGTCGGCGTCGAGCGCGATGCGATGACGCGCGTGCAGGTCGGCGCGAAGGCGGATCTTGCGCCCATCGATGGCGGTGCCGCCATGCACGGCACGGTGCGCCGCGTGGCCCATGCGTTGGATGCGCACACGCATCAACTCAATGTGGAGATCGTGCCCGATGGCGCACTGGTCAGCGGTGAGGGCTTCCGCGCCGACATCATCGTGGGTCAACGGCAAGGCTGGCTGTTGCCGCGTGATGCGGTGCTGGGCGACGACGCGGATCGCCATGTCTTCCAGGTGGCGAACCACAAGGCGGTGAGCGTGCCGGTCAAGGTGCTGGGCGAGACGGACAGCATCACCGTCGCCAGCGGCGCACTCGACGCCAAGCTGCCGCTGGTTACTGAAGGCGCGACGCAGCTGGACGACGGCATGGCCGTGCGCCTGCCGACGGAACAGGCCAAGCCATGAGCTTGCCGACACTCTTGGCGCGGCACGCGCGTGCCATCGTCATCGTGGCTTTCGCACTCGCGCTGGCGGGTCTGGCCAGTTCGCTCACGCTGCCGGTGGGGCTGTTCCCGCAAGTGTCGTTTCCGCGCGTGGTGATCGATCTCGACGCCGGCGACCGGCCGGCGGACCAGACCGCGCTGCTGCTGACGCGGCCGGTGGAAGAGGCGATCCGCACGGTGCCGGGTGTGGCCGGTCTTCGATCGGAAACCACGCGCGGTTCGGCACAGATCTCGGTCGACTTCGGCTGGGGACGCGACATGATCGCCTCCACTCTGCAGGTGGATTCGGCCATTGCACGCGTGCTGCCGAGTTTGCCCGCGGGCGCCAGCTACAACGTGCGCCGCATGGATCCCACGGTGTTTCCCATCATCTCCTATGCGCTGCAGTCGGACAGCATGTCGCCGGTTGCGCTGCGTGATCTCGCGCAATACCAGATCGTGCCGTTGCTGGCGTCGGTCGAGGGTCTCGCGCGCGTCGACGTGCAAGGCGGCGAAACCGCCGAAGTGCAGGTGGAGGCCGACCCGCGCAAGCTCGCGCAATACGGTCTGAGCCTGGACGACCTGGCCACCGCCGTGAGCGGCGCCAACCAGCTGGAGGCCGTCGGTCGGCTGCAGGATCGCAATCAGCTTTATCTCGTCGTCGCCGATCACTCGCTGCAACACATCGAAGCGATCCGCAAGATCATCGTGAAAAACGATGCGCACGGCTGGGTGCGATTGTCGGATGTCGCCACGGTGCGCGATGGCTACGTGCCGCAATGGATCAAGGTGAGCGAGGACGGCAAGCCTGCCGTGCTGTTCAACGTGTTCGAGCAGCCGGACGGCAATGCGGTGCAGATCGCCAGCGAAGTACGCGCGCGGCTGGCCTCGTATCGACTGCCCAAGGGCGTGACGCTCAAGCCGTGGTACGACCAGAGCGAGCTGGTGGTGGAGTCCGCCCATAGCGTGCGCGATGCGGTGTTGATCGGCCTGCTGCTCGCCGCGGTGGTGCTCTTGGTATTCCTGCGCAATCTGCGGGTGACCCTGATCGCGATGCTGGTGGTGCCGGTGACGCTGGCCGTCACGGTGTTGCTGCTGCAAGTGTTCGGCATGAGCTTCAACATCATGACGCTCGGCGGCATCGCGGCTGCCGTCGGCCTGGTGATCGACGATGTGATTGTGATGGTGGAACACGTCGCGCGACGAGCGGGCACGCTGGATGGCGGTGGCGAAGCCGTCGTTTTGCCAGCGGCGCGAGAGTTCCTCGCACCACTGACTGGATCAAGCCTCGCCACGCTGATCGTGTTCGTACCGCTGGGTCTGCTCAGCGGCGTCACCGGCGCCTTCTCCAAGGCGCTCTCGATTACCATGGCCAGTGCGCTGGCCGTCTCGTGGCTGGTGACCGCGTTCGTGGTGCCGCCGCTGTTGCGGCGCTGGATCGACTTTCGACACTGGCATGATCCGGGGCTCGATCACGAAAGCTGGCTGTCGCGTTCGCATGCGCGCCTGTACGACGCGTTCGCGCGCCGCCCGGCGTGGCTGCTTGCGTTCGTCGTGCCGCTGCTGGTGATCGGCGGCGTGGCTTACACGCACGTGACCACGGGTTTCATGCCTTCGGTGGACGAAAGCGGCTTCGTGATGGATTACTACACCAAGCCCGGCACCTCCTTGCCCGAAACGGCGCGGCAGGTCGCGCAGATCGAAGCCATCCTGCATGCGATGCCCGAAGTGGACACGTTCTCCCGCCGTCTCGGCACCGGGCTGGGCGGCGATCTGGGGCAGTCGTATCACGGCGACTTTTTCGTGCGGCTGAAACCCGATCACGCGCGTGCCACCGAGGACGTGATGAGCGACGTGCGCGAACACGTGGAGCACGAGGTGCCCGGTGTGGAGGTGGAGCTCGCACAGCTGATGGAAGATCTCATCGGCGATCTCACCGCCGTGCCGCAGCCGATCGAGATCAAGCTGTATTCGGCCGATCCGGACACGCTGGTGCCGCAGGCGCGACGCGTGGCCAAGGCGCTGGCCGATATCCCCGGCGTGGTGGAGATCAAGGATGGCCTGCAACTGGCCGGCGATGCCTTGAACGTGCGGATCGATCCCGACCGCGCCACGCTCGAGGGCATGACGGTGGCGGCGGTGACGCAGGCGATCAACAACGCGCTGACCGGCGTGGTGGCCACGCAGTTGCCGCAGGCCACCAAGAGCGTGGGCGTGCGCATCCGCATGCCGGACTCGATGCAGTGGCGGCTGCCGCAGCTGCTCGCCTTGCCGGTACGCGCACCCGACGGACATGTCTTTCCATTGAGCCGCGTCGCCAGTATCGCGACTGAAAACGGGCAACCGCAGATTTCCCGCGAAAACCTGCAGCAGATGACGGCGGTGACGGCGCGCATCGACGGCCGCGGCATGGGCGCTGCCGTGGCCGACGTCAAGAAACTGCTCGCGCAGCCGGGCATGCTCGATGCCGATACGCGCTACGAACTGGGCGGCCTCTACCAGCAGCAACAGATCGCCTTCCTCGGCCTGGGCAAGGTGTTTCTGATGGCGCTGGTGGCGGAATTCGTGCTGCTGCTGTTTCTCTACGGCCGTGCCGGGCTGGCCCTGGTGGTGATGGGTTGCTCGTTGTTCTCGGCCACGGCGGTGTTCATCGCGCTATGGCTGTGCGGCGTGGACCTCAACATCACCGCGATGATGGGCATGACGATGATCATCGGCATGGGCACGGAGATGGCGATCTTCTACGTGTCCGAGTACGTCACGCTGTCGCGCGAGCTGCCGCCGCTGCAGGCTTTGCGCCTGGCCAGCCGCGATCGCCTGCGACCGATCACCATGACCACGCTCGCCGCGATTCTCACGCTGTTGCCGCTCGCGCTGGCCTGGGGGCAGGGTGCTGGCATCCAGCAACCGCTCGCCATCGCGATCATTGCGGGGCTCGCCTTGCAATATCCGTTGGTGCTGCTGGTGATGCCGACCCTGATCGGCGTGGTGGCAGGACATGCACGAAGGCGATGAGCGGCCACCAGCGCCGGCTGGTGCCTAGCTCGGAAGACCGGCGATGCCTTCGATCGGATGATCGTGGGGCGGCTCCGCCGCCGGCACGGTCGTGGGCACGATGCCCTCGGCATGCTCGCCGTAGATGACGCGGTTGCGGCCTTCGCGCTTGGCCTGGTACAGCGCGTTGTCGGCATCGATCATCAGCTGGCGCAATTCGTAGCCGCTGCGATCGGTAGACGCCACGCCAAAACTCGAGGTGATCACCACGTTGCGGGTCTCGCCCCACAGCGGGGTGGCGGCAATCGCCTGGCGGATGCGCTCGGCGCGTTCGCGCGCCTGCGACGCGCTGCAGTCAGGCAGGTACAACGCAAACTCTTCGCCGCCGAGGCGCCCGAAGATGTCGCGGCGATGCAGATGGTGCTGGCAGGCAGCGACGGCGCGCTTGAGCACCAGGTCGCCGATGACGTGGCCGTGCGTATCGTTCACTTCCTTGAAGTGATCCAGGTCCAGCAGGATCAGACACGAGGTGCGGGTGGCCTTGGCCGCCGCGCGCAACGCCAGTTCGGTCTCGTCGATGAAGTGCTGGCGGCTGTGGATGCCGGTGAGGCTGTCGCGTGTCGCCAGACGCTTGAAGCGCATCTGCGAGCGCTTGATGCGCAGCAGCCATAGCGCGATCGAGGCCACCACGGTGAGCAGCAGGGCGATATACAGCCGGCTGGTCTCCATGTCCTTGTGGTCGAGCTTGCGCTGCAGTTGCAGGATCTCGTTCTGCTTGTTGAGCGAATCGACCTGCACCTTGTTGGCCAGCAATTGCTGCCTGACCGTCTGATAGGCGATGGCGCGGGCGCTCACGTCGGTGAGATAGCCCTTGTCCGCATCCATGTACAACTTGTGGAGGTCGAGCGCGGCACGCGTGTTGCCTTCGCGTTCCTCGACCTGGTACAGCACCTGGTAGGCCGGCCCCAGTGAATCGGAGTATTTGTCCTTGATGGCTTCGGCAACGGCTTCGCCCGCGTATTTGCGCGCCGCCGTGGCGTCGCCCAGCTGCCAGTAAGCCTGCGCCAGCGTCACGTTGACCGCGTTCATCAGCACGCGATAGTGGTACGAGACGAATTCGTCGTAATGCGCCTGCAGCAGGGCGATGGCGTCCTTGGGGCGCCCCTGGTCGATCGCGTACTTGGCCTGGTCGTTGCGCAGCGAGTTGGCATACAAGGCCTGGTTGGCCTTGATGCACGTATCGATGCCGCGATCGTATTCGGGATCGGTGCCGCGCACCTTGCCTGCGCGGAACAGCACGCGCAGCTTGAACGCCATGCCCTGGCACGCGCGGTCGCGCAATTGGGGGTCATCCAGGATGCGCTGCGCGTAGCTGGACGCCAGGTCGAACTGCCCCGCCGCGGCAAGGAACTGCGCGCCTTCACCGAGTGCCTGGTAGCGGGCCTCCGGATCTTTCGCCGCCGGCATCAGATCCATCAGTACGCTCAGTTGGGTGAACGCTTCCTCGTAGTGCCGACTGAAGCCGAGGATGTTCACCAGCGTGGCCAGCGCGCGAACCTGCAGCGTGGTCTCGCCCGAGTGCGTGACGATGTCGTGCAGCGCCGGCCCGGCGACGTCGTAGCGACCTTCGAACGCCAGTTGCCAGGCATCGAGATAGCGCAAATGCCATTGCTGGTCGGAGGAAAGCTCGCTCGCGCGCTGGTCCAGTTCACCGAGCAGGCGCAGGAACTGGGCGTGGTCGGCGGTTTTGATCTTGTCGGCCTGCGCCAGCATCTGCACCGGATCTTGCGCAGGCGCAGCTGCGGCCGCGACGGCCGCACCTGCGTGCCAACCTGACAGCAGCACTGCCAGGATGATCGCCCGCCCGAAGTGGCCGGCGCGGAACATCGTCATGCTTTCTTGCTGGGCTTGGACGGGGGTGCGTCGCTCTCGCTCTCTTCGCCTTCCTCGCCTTCCTGCTCTTCTTCCTCTTCCTCGTCGGGGCGACGCGGCACGGTCTGGAAGCAGCACAGCGGTACGACCTTCAGCAGCGCATGAAGCTCTTCCACGTTGCGAGCCAGGATGGCTTCACCGGCGGTAGCCTCGATCTTTGCATCGGCCAGCGCCAGTGCGATTTCGTCCTTGGCGCCCTGAAATAAACGCGCGTCGCTGCCAAGCCTTTCCAGAAACTCGATCACGTTGGACATGCGGTTTTCCCCCCTAGCGGTTGATACGACGGCCACAACTTCCTTGCGCCTTGCGCGTGAACGGCGACGCTGCGCTTTTCCCAGGCGGAAGGAGCGGCAACGAGGTCTCGCTTGTTTTCCCCGATATCCCCACGCGACTGGCCGATTCGACTTTGCCCCTGGCTCGGCGCGATTTGTGATGATAGCGCTGTTTTTTGCTGGAAATGTGCAAGGTGAAGACGACGCCGGACCTGCGCCGGCTCGGCGTCGAGACAGACCGGGCCGCCGCGGATCGCATGTCGACTTAGATGCGGTGCGCGCCGGCGATGGCAGCGGTATCCGCCAGCGTGAGATCGGCCATGGACTTGGATCGATTCGATAGCATGCTTCGTTGGGCTTGGACATTCGGGCAGCAGTCGCTGCCCACGCAAACGAAGCTGGCGGCCTGAAGGCGAGCTTGGGCGACGTGCTCCAGCACCGAGGTGACCGGCAGGTTAGCGTCCGATTGTGTCATTGCGCGTACGAAGAGGTCCCCACGAAGGACATCACTTCGGCCAGGAAGGCGTCCGTATGTTCGCCATGCAGGCGATGCCCACTGCCGAACTGGCGGGTGACGGCGTGCGGAATCTGTGCGGCCAGCAGGGGCAGTCGCGCGCTGACCAGGCCGTCGTCATGGCTGGCCAGCAACAGGCACGGGGCGCGCACGCCGCCCAGGCGTGCCCACCATGCCGGCATCGGCGTGCGCAGTTCCGGCAGCACGGTACGGGCGGAGCGCACGTCGAATTGACGCAACAGCATCAGGCGCAGCAGTTTTCCTCCACCCAGCAGATGCAGGGAGCGCACCCAGGCGGGGCCGGGCCGGGCGGCTGCCAGGGCGGCGGCGTCCGCCATGTCGCGGGGTGGTACCGGGGCGGCTTCAATGATCAGGCGACGGATGCGCTCGGGCTGGCGAGTGGCCAGTTTCAGGGCCAGATGCCCGCCCAGCGAATGGCCGATAAGGTTGATGGCGCCCAGCCCGAGCGCATCGAGCAGGGCGCTCAAGTCCTCTTCGAAATCCATCAGCGAATAGGTGGGCGTCCACTGGCTGCGCCCGTGCCCGCGCAGGTCCGGGGCGATTACCCGGAAGCCCTGTCGCGCCAACGCTTCGGCGATGTACTCCCAGCTGCCGGACTGGCTCGCAAACGCGTGGATGAGTACCACTGGTTCGCCGCCCTCGTCACCGCACGAGCGATAGGCCAGCCGATGGCCGCGCAGCGGGAGGAAGCGATGCATCGACAGGCGGCTATCCAAGACATCCGGGCTCCACGGCGCGATGGTGGCAATGTCGCATGGCGACCGGCGATGCGGTAGCAGGAAAGTCGTTACTGGCTCGCTTCATATTGAGCTGGCTATGATCGGTCGGTCGACGGGGTGTCGGCAGCACAACATCGGTCAGGCCATGGAGAGGAATAGGGCGATGAAACAGCGAACGATTTTTGCGATGGGCTTGTGGGCTGGCGTTTTAATCGCGCCGGCATGGGCGCAGCAGGACACGCCGGCTCAGTCGGAGGCGCCCTACCATGAGCCCCTGAGCGCGGCGGCAAAGACACAAGCGCCTTCGGCGCCGACACTGGCAGCTCGCGCGTCGTTGCCAACCTTTGCAGTGCAGCCCACCGCGGCCCAGCGCGTCTCGCAGAACGCGATGACGTTTGCGGCCCTCACTGCTGTCTCGCTGGCAGCCCAAAAGCGGGGCAGCTTCCCGCCCCCTGCATCTGCGCCATCGCAGCCTTATCGCCCCGCTATGTCCGTGCCTGAGCCGGCAACCACCGAACGACTTTGCCCGCCCCTGGGTTCGCAGAACATGCCGGCGGCCTGCAACACCGACGCGATCGTGACGATGGAGCACCGCGGGCCCGGCGTAGCCGTCAAGCCCTGAGCACTTCAGTCGCTTGATCGGGACGCCGGTGACACTTCCAGCGAGTGCACTGGCGCGTTGCGCAACGTCGTGACTGCCGAGGTGTGATCACTGGCTTTACGTCGTGGGCGAGGTTCCGCTGCCCGTCTTCAGTTTGGCCAGTGCATCGAGCAGGGTCTGTCCCTTGGGCGTGCCCAGGCCCGTGCATGCATCCCACCCTTTGGCTGCCTTGAACTTGCCGTTGCTGCCCTGGGTGATGTCATGGAACGCGGCAAGTCCGATGCTGTAGAACGCCTCATGCGGATCGCCGATGTTCTGCCCCAGCTGCTGGTTGAAGCGCGCGATGAGGGCCGCCCACAGCGGCGCGACTGCGCTGGTGCCGCCGATCACCTCGTTCTGTCCGTCCACGCGCACCTGATAACCGGTATTGGGATCGGCGTCGCCCGCGACGTCCGGCGTGCCGCGCCCGACGAAGCCATTGGCGGCCTTGGGGACTTTCATCGCCTTCTGCCAGGCCGGCAGCGCAAAGCTCGCGCTGACGCCGCCACCGGTGGCGCCTTCGTTGGTGGCCAGTTCGTTCCACACGGTCTCGCTGGTGATCGCCGTGCCGCTGGCCACCAGCTTGGTGCCGCCGCAGGCGAGCGCATAAGGGCTGGAGGCAGGAAAGTCGACATGCGGCTTGCCATCGCTCTCGCCATCGGTAAAGCCGCTGTCGCCACAGGCGACGGTGACGGTAACGCCAAGCGCCGCGGCATCCTGCAGTGCGCTCTCCATGGCGTTGAGCGATGAGGCGGACCAGCTGTCTTCCGGGCCGCCCCAGCTGATCGAAATCACCGACGGCTGATGGGTGGCGTCGTGCGCGGCCTGCGAGATGGCTTCGTAGAATCCCTGGTCGGTATTGGGCGCAAAGTACACGTCGATGTTCGCGCCGGGCGCGAGCGCGCCAATCACTTCCACATCGAGCATGACCTCGCCGTCCGCATCGCCACCGGGCTGGCTGCTGCCGCCCTGCACGGATACCACGTTGACGGTGGGCGGCTTGATGCCCAGCGACTGCATGCATTGGGTGAAGTCGCTCTGCGTAAAACCGCCACCGAGTTCGATCACCGCCACGCTCTGGCCCGTGCCGTCGAGCTTCGCGGGAAACTGATACAGCGTGCCCAGTGCCACCGGCGTATAGGTTTGTGCGGGCTTGGCAGCGGGGCGACGGAAGTGCGGGCGCGCGATGGGTCGCTTGTCGAAGCCGAGCACCGCAATGACGCGGGACGAAATATCGCCGGGCAGCGACGGCGGCAGATGGCACCCCATCATCTCCGGGCCGCCATCGGGCATCTGATAACGCCCCAGTTGCACGCCGAACGCCTGTTGCAGCGCCTGCGGCGTGCCGCGCAGATGCATCACGCGACGATGCAGCTCGCAACTGGTTTCGGTGAGTCCGTGACCGCGTGCGAAATTGCGAATCGACTCGGCATCCGCCGGATCGGCGCCCCACTGCGCACCGAAATCCTCGCGCGGCACGGCGGCCTGGTGCGGCCACGCAGCGGGCGTCGGATGGTCGCCGCGGCGTCGCATCACCACCGTGATATCGATGGGATCCGTACCTTCATGCGGTCCCAGGTAACGGGCTTCATTGGCGAGCGGCCAGTGATGCTGCTGGACGGCGGGCGTACTCATGGTCTGACTCCTGCGGGGCGGCGGGCAGAGAGACTGCACTCTCAAATGTTGCAGCAGGGTGTTTGCGCGGCGGCGCGTTCATGCAGGGTGCGGTTTTGTCGTCTCATCGACCGCGTCAACCTGCCTTTCCCGGCGAACCCTCCAACAGGCGCTAAAATGGGCCGATGTCCTGCCCGAGAGTTCACCCATGAGCTATCCCGCTGTCCGCATGCGTCGCATGCGTCGCGATGCCTTCTCGCGTGCGCTGATGCGCGAGAACACCTTGCTGCCCACCGACCTGATCATGGTCGCCTTCATCATCGAAGGCGAAGGGCAGCGCGAACCGGTGCCGTCCATGCCGGGCGTGGAGCGATTGTCCATCGACGAACTGCTCAAGCTCGCCGGCGAGTGCGTGCGCCTGGGGATCCCGGCGCTGGCGCTGTTCCCGTCGCCCGGTGCCGCGGTGAAAACCGAAGATGCACGCGAAGCATGGAACCCGGACAGCCTGATGCAGCGCGCCACGCGTGCGCTCAAGGCCCAGTATCCGGAGCTCGGCCTGATCGGCGACGTGGCGCTCGATCCATACACCACGCACGGACAGGACGGCCTGATCGATGAGGACGGCTACGTGATGAACGAGCCCACCATCGAAGCGCTGATCAAGATGTCGCTGGCGCAGGCCGGGGCCGGCATGGATTTCGTGGCGCCCTCGGACATGATGGATGGCCGCATTGGTGCGATTCGCGATGCGCTGGAGGATGCCGGCCACATCCATACGCGCATCCTCGCCTATTCCGCCAAATACGCTTCGGCGTTCTACGGCCCGTTCCGCGACGCCGTGGGTTCGGCCGCCAATCTCGGCAAGGGCAACAAGCACACCTACCAGATGGATGTGGGCAACAGCGACGAAGCACTGCGCGAGATCGAGCTTGATATCCACGAGGGCGCGGATGCGGTGATGGTGAAGCCGGGCATGCCTTACCTCGACGTGTTGCGTCGGGTGAAGGATGCGTTTGGCATGCCGACGTTTGTGTATCAGGTGAGCGGTGAGTACGCGATGTTGAAGGCGGCTGCGCAGAATGGGTGGCTCGACGAGAAGGCTGTTGTGTTGGAGTCGTTGACGGCGTTCAAGAGGGCGGGGGCGGATGCGATCCTGACTTATTTTGCGGTGGATGCGGCGAGGTGGTTGAGGGGGGAGTGAGGGTTCTCGCTCGTTGTCCCGGCGCGCGCATTCACTAGCTCGTCATCCCGGCGCAGGCGGAGATCCAGAGCCTCGGTTTCTGGTTGTCGCGTTACCGCAAGGGTGCCGCCTACGCGGCGGGCGTTTCGATCGGCTGCCGCCGCTCGAGTCACTTTTCTTTTGCTGGCCCAAAAGAAAAGTAACCCAAAGAAAATGGCCTGATAACGCCCGCAGCATCGTGTTGGGATAAGCCCGAACGCTCGAGGCTCGCTGTCATGGAACAACCTCCGAGGGTACACAGCGGGTACTTCAAAGCGCTGCGCAACGCGCCCGAATCGCTGAGGACTCAAAGCGGGGCCTCGCTTCGCATCGGCTTTAGTCCCGTACATTGCGAACTGAGTACCGCGCCTGGCGCTTGTCTGTGGGAGCGCACCCTGTGCGCGACAAACCTACGGAGCGATCCACCGCACTTCTCCCTCTCCCCTCCGGGGAGAGGGTCGGGTGCTCGCGGGGGCATATCTATTCTTCGTTTCAATGCCGGCGATGTGAGTGCAAGAGATAGCAAGCGCCTCACTACGTCCACCCATCACACATGCCGATACGTCCCCAGATCCGCCTGCACCCCCAACTGCTGCATGAAAGCTGCGGGATCAAACCGCTCCTGCGCATAACGCGCCTGCATCACCGCTTTGGCGGCGGCGAAGTGGGATTCGTGGCTCCATTCCACCAGGGTCATCACATTGAACTCGCCGGCCAGGTCGGGTTGGGTGAGTACCAGGTTCTGGCGGCAGCCGGGGAGTTTGTCGAGCAGGCGCTGGGTGAGGTGCAGGCGTTCCATGAAGGCCGCTAGGGCTTTGGCGGGGACGTTGAAGCGGTCGATGCGGTAGATGGATCGACGGGCGGTCGGTGGGCTCATGGGTATGCCTCGCAATGAAGTGCGTGGCACTCTAGGACCTCAAGCTAACTTGAGGTCAAGAGGTGTCGCATGAGTGAGGGTGCGAAGCACGGGCTGCCGACCACGCTGGGCGTGGGGGAGGTTGCGCGTCGCAGTGGTGTAGCGGTCTCCACGTTGCACTTCTACGAGACGAAGGGACTGATCCGCAGCGAACGCTCGGTAGGCAATCAGCGGCGGTATGCGCGTGCGGTATTGCGGCGCGTGTCGTTCATTCGTGTCGCGCAGCGCGTGGGCATCTCCCTGGCCGATATTGCTGCTGCGCTGGCTGCGCTGCCGGCCGGCGAGGCGCCCAGCCGACGCGACTGGGCGCGCTTGTCCGCCCAATGGCGCGCGGAACTGGACGAGCGCATGGCGCAGCTGAGGAAACTGCGCGACACGCTCGACGACTGCATAGGCTGCGGCTGCCTGTCGATCGACCGCTGCCGCCTGCGCAATCCCGGCGATCGACTGGCCAGCGAAGGCGCCGGGCCACGGCGGCTGCTCGTCAAGCAACGAACTTAGGCGTATGGCGCCTCGCCGTTGCCGAACGACCAGTTCTCCTTGGCCGTTTCCAGCAGGTTGATGAAGACATCCTGCGGTCGCAGTCCGGGTTCCTTGCTGAGGAGCTCCGCGGTGTACTTGTAGAACGCCTTTTTCTGCTCGACGGTGCGCGTGTTGTTGCAGGCGATCTGGATGATCACCAGGTCGTCGGTGCGCGCAATGCCGAGATAATTGGAGTCGTAGTCGAATTCGTCGGCGTCGTGCTGGTGCACCACGATGAAGCGGTCGTTCTGCGGCACGTTGAAGGATTCGATCATCGCGCGATAAATGCTGTTGCGAATGGCGGCGATGTGTTCTTTGGATTTGCCGCGGCGAAGCGAGACGCGTACGAGAGGCATGGGGGAATCTCCGGTGAAGGATCAGGGTTGTGATACGTGGCCAACGTCGTAGCGTTGGCCAGAGGTGTGGGCAGGAAGGCTCTCATCCCACAGGCGAAAGCTCACTCGCGTCCACGTGGTGGGCTCGAAGGCGCTGACGGCGGCGACGGCGCCGCGCTCGATATCACGCTGCAGCACGCTGCGTTGTTCCTCGCGCAGTGACTCGAGCGCGGCATAAGGCGCGATCGGCTGGATGTCGCGTGTAGCAAAGCGCGCATGCTCGGCCTCCGGCGAGAGATACACATCCCACACCGGCCACACGCGAATGGATGGCCAGCCGAAAGCCTTGGTGAGATTGGCGAAGCCCTCGCTGCCGAGAAAGCGTTGCATTGCCGCGCTGTCGCGCCACACGTAAAACGGCGCGTAGAGATTTTCATCCGACGACGGACCGCGCTCCGCGTGCAGATACGCCTTCAGCATCAGCCCCTCGAAGTGATCGAGCAGGTGCCCCTTGTCCGCGATGCGCTGCCGGACGATCGCCATGTCGTAGTCGGCGGGCAGGGTGAAGCTGTATTGCATCGCGATCACGAGTGAGCCTCCTCGTCTTTCAATTCGCGCAGTACCGCCGTGGCTGCAGGCCAGGCGGCATAGCAAGCCAGATGTGCCGTGAGCGTCCCGAGTTCGCCCGCCACATCGCCGAAGCTGCTTTGCCCGTGGCCGGAACGAATGCCCATGAACGACTCCTCGTGCGCTTGACGAAGCGAAGCCTAGGGCGGAGAGTACCGTCCTGAAAAGCGGAAAATATTGAATCAATAGTCCATAAAAACAGGATGATTGCCATGCGGCGGATCACCTTTGATCTCGATGTGCTGCGCACCTTCGTGACGGGCGTGGAGCTGGGCAGTTTTGCCCGCGCTGCTGACCGGCTGGGGCGCTCGACCTCGGCCGTCAGCGCGCAGCTGAAGAAACTGGAAGAGCAGGCCGGCACGCCGGTGCTGCGCAAATCCGGCCGCGGCATGGCGCTCACCGAGTCCGGCGAAACCATGCTTGCCTATGCGCGCCGCCTGCTCGAGCTCAATGACGAAGCCGCCGCCGCGCTGCACGGTGCAGAGCTGGAAGGTGCGGTGCGGCTGGGCCTGCAGGAAGATTTCGGCGAGAGCCTGCTCACTGACGTGCTGGGCCGTTTCGCCCGGGCGCATCCACGCGTGAAGGTGGAAGTGCGCATCGCGCGCAACGCTGAGCTGCTCGAGCGCGTGGGCTCGGGGCGTCTGGACCTAGCGCTGGCCTGGGAGGCCGGCATGACCACGCCTCATACCGAACGCATCGGCACCCTGCCGCTGCGCTGGATCGACGGCGCAGGTGCCGGCTCCAACTGGCCACGCGAGGACGGCGAGCCCTTGCCGCTGGTGATGCTGGACGCGCCCTGCATCATGCGGACCGCCGCCACCACGGCGCTGGACCGCGCGAATATCCCCTGGCGCATCGCCTTCACCAGCGCGAGCCTGGCGGGCACCTGGGCCGCCGTCGCGGCAGGGTTGGGCGTGTCATTGCGTACGCCCGCCGGACTCCCGGCCAGCGTGCGCGCCCTGCTGCCACACGAGACCACGCTGCCGTCGATGGGCGAATTGGGCTTGTGCCTGCACCGCGCCGAGGCCGAGTCGTCACCCGCCGTGGAGCGCCTTGCATCCATCATCACGCAACAATGGCAAGGCCTTTCGCTTGCTGCATAAGTCGTAGCGTTGATCGCTGACTTTCTCTTCAGGGGTCGGCTTACACAGCGTCAGCGTGGAATAATGCGATTCCCCCGAATGGAGCGCACGAGTGGATAGCCGCCATTTTCTGCAGACAGCGCTCGTATTCCTGCTGGCGACCGTCATCGCGGTGCCGCTGACCAAGCGCTTCCGCCTGGGTTCCGTGCTCGGGTATCTGCTGGCTGGCATCGTCATCGGTCCGCAGGAGCTGGGCCTGATCTCCGATACCGCGGGCGTGGCCACCATCTCCGAGTTCGGCGTGGTGCTGATGCTGTTCGTGATCGGCCTGGAGCTGTCGCCCCAGCGTCTGTGGGTGATGCGCAAGCAGGTGTTCGGCACGGGCCTGCTGCAGGTGCTGGCGACCAGCCTGGTGATCGGTGCGGCGGCGTACTACCTGTTTGGACTCACGGTGAATGCCGCCACCATCGTGGGCGGCAGCCTGGCATTGTCGTCCACCGCGTTCGGCTTGCAGATACTCGCCGAGCGCAAGGAAGCCGGTACGTCTTACGGGCGACAGGCGTTCGCCGTGCTGCTGTTCCAGGATCTGGCGGCGATTCCACTGATCGCGGCCGTGCCGCTGCTGGCCAGCGCATCGACCAAGCATGGTTTTGATGTCTACGCGGTGCTGCGCACGGTGGCTGCGATCGTGGCGGTAATGGTCGGTGGCCGCTATCTGTTGCGTCCGATCTTCCGCTTCGTGGCGAAGGTCGACAATGTCGAAGTGTCCACCGCCACCGCCTTGTTGGTCGTGATGGGCACAGCGTGGTTGATGGAGCTGGTGGGCGTGTCCGCCACGCTGGGTGCGTTCCTGGCCGGCGTGCTGCTGGCCGATTCCGAATACCGCCACGAACTGGAATCGCATCTCGAACCGTTCAAGGGCTTGCTGCTCGGCCTGTTCTTCATCAGCGTGGGCATGTCGATGGACCTGACCCTGCTGATCGAGCAGCCGATGCGCGTGTTCCTGCTGGTGCTGTTCCTGTTGTTGATCAAGGGCGCTCTGCTGTGGCCGCTGGGTCGCATCGTGGGCGGCCTGAATGGTCGCGATGCGCTGCGCCTGGCGGTGTTGCTGGCCTGCGGCGGCGAATTCGCGTTCGTGCTGCTCAAGCTCGCCGGCGAGCAAAACCTCATCACCACCGAGCAGCACAGCCTGCAGGTGCTGGCCATCACCTTGTCGATGGCCTTGACGCCACTGATGGTGGCCGTGCTCGGTCGCATGCTGTATCAGGCCAAGACCAAGAAAGAGCGCGAGTTCGACACCATCGTGGCCGACAAGCCGCGCGTGATCATTGCCGGCTACGGGCGCATGGGGCAGATCGTGGCGCGCATGTTGCGCGCGCAAGGCATTCCGTTCGTGGCGCTCGATCATTCGGTGGAGCAGATCGACCTGGTCCAGCGCTTTGGCAACTGGACCGACATCTTCTACGGCGATCCGGCGCGTCCGGAATTGCTGCGCGCCGCGCAGGCGGACCAGGCGGCGGTGTTTGTGCTCGCGGTGGACGATCCCGAGGCAAGCCTGCGCACGGCACGCGTGGTGCGTCGCATGTATCCGAGCCTGAAGATCATCGCGCGTGCGCGCAATCGCCAGCATGCGTGGCGACTGATGGATCTGGGCGTGGATTTGCCGGTGCGCGAAACGCTGTATTCCAGCTTGAAGATGACGCGCCAGACACTGGAAGCACTCGGCATGTCGCCGGAAATGGCGGCCGATCACGTCGAGCGTTTTCGTCGACAGGATGCCGAACTGCTCAAGCGCCAATACCTCGTCTACGACGACGATGCGCGCATTGTGCAGACCACGCGCGAAGCGCTGGTCGATCTGGAACAGCTGTTCCAGGCCGACGCTTCGCCCGAGGTCACGCGTGCCTTGGAGAAGCCCACCGATGCCAAGGCAAATGACGAAGATGTGACACGCTGACGTTGGGCTGACGGGATTTCTTGCGTGCCGTTATTGCACGTGACTGCATGCGAACTTGCGTCAAATCCGCAACTCATTTCGCCGCGCATCGGGAAAGATAGGCGCGCCTGAAGGTCGTGCCGTCGCGGGGCGGGCCGCCTGAGGGATCGGGCCTGCCCGACGTCGACCTGAATTGCATGGGCCAGCGTGCGCCACTTCATCCCGTCGTCATTCGATTCGGACGACTGGGCGACACCATTCTTTTGCAGCCACTGCTGCACAAGCTGCATCGCCGTTATGGCAGTGCATGCCGGCTCGTTTCGCTGGGCGAATGCTCGCGCGTGTTGTACGAGGGCCATGAAGACGTCGCCGAAGTGCGGAAGGTCGACAGCCAGTATGGTTCGCTCTGGCTCAATCCGCAGCGATTGCGCACGGCGTTCGCGTTGCGCGAACTGCGCGCGGCGCCGTTCTACATCTGCGAGCCGGATGTACGTACGCGCACGAAGATAAGGCCGATGCTGGCGCTGGCCGGCATTGCGCCCGAGCATTGCGTGTTCATCGAAGACACGCCGTTTATCCAGGGCGATCATTGGATCGACTGGCTGATGCGGTTTGCGGATGAAACGCCAGCGGCCTTTCACGATGCCCTGTGTTCGTCGCATGCCCTACCTTGCGCGCCACGACTGGAGCCAACCGCCATAGAACTCGGTGAAGCGCAGTTGTGGCTGGCGCGGCGCAATCTGCACGGACGTCCGTTGGTACTGCTGCAACCCGCGAACAAGCGCACGATGCGCTGGAATGGCATACGCAAGCGCGAGGACGACGACAAGTCGTGGCCGGTGGAACGATGGGCTGCCTTGTGTCGCGCCATCGTCGAAGCCATGCCCGATGCGTGTGTGCTGTTGTGTGGTTCGGCGGCCGAGGCGGCTTATCTCGCCACGATTGGCGACGCGGCAGAGCATGCGCAGGTGATTGTCCCGCGCGAAGGACTGCCGCTCGGTCATTTGCGCGCGTTGCTGCATATCGCGCACAGCATGGTGTCGGTGGATACAGGGCCTGCGCATCTGGCAGCCGCGGTGGGTTGTCCGCTGGTCGTCCTGTTCGGCAACCGCTGGCCCTCCATGTGGACGCCGCGCAGCGCAACGGGCAGCGCGGTGCACGCCATTGGCGGATTGCCGGATGTGCCCAGCGTGGATCGCATCGGACTGGATGAAGTCGTGAGCGCGTGGCGGCAGTTGCCGCCACGCCCCGAGACGATGGCTCGTCGTCTGGTCGAAGAGGCGCTTCAGTCGGCCGGCTGGGCCGGCTGCCTCAACATCTGCCGCACGCTGGGAATGGCCGAGCCGCTGCGCGCCGCCAGTTCGTGAGCGATGTCGACATAGCCGATCGCACGCGCCACATCGGCCGGCGTGCGGCCGAAGGCATCCGCCGCCTGGCGATCGGCGCCACGCGCCAGCAGCACGCGTGCCGGCGCGAGCAGCGCATGCATGGCGCAGGAGTGCAGTGCGGTGACGCCACGCTGATCGGCGTGTTCGAGCGTGGCGCCGGCATCGAGCAGCACCGGCACCAGCGCGCCGATGTGCGTGGGATCGCAATCGCTGCCCGGACGCAGATGCGCGCCAAGCAACAGCAGCAAGGGCGTCTTGCCTTCCTTGTCGGCCAGGCTCACGTCGGCGCCGCGCTTGAGCAGTGCGTCGAACAGGCGGCGCGCGCGCAGGCTGTCGTTGTGATCGAAGCCGTACTGTGCCGCCGCATGCAGCGGCGAGTGACCGCGCTCGTCCACGGCATTCACCTCGGCGCCGCCGTCGAGCAGTTGCTCGGCAAGATCGGGATAACCCATCGCGGCGGCAATCATCAGTGCGGTCGCTTCGCCCGGCAGGCGCTGGTCGACGGCCACGCCGTTCTGCAGCAGCAAGGCCACCAGTGCTTCGCGTCGCGCGCTGACGGCAGCGGCAAGCGGCGTCATGCCGTTGGTGGCGGCGAGCGTGGTGTCGGCACCCTTGTCGAGCAGCAGGGCGGCGACGTCGCGCTGGCCGGCGCCGCAGGCATGCAGCAACGCGGTGGCGCCCTGGTGATCGCGGGTGTCGACGGCAAAGCCCAGTTCGAGCAGGCGCTCGACCGCCGTGACCGCGCCGGCCTTGGCGGCGGCAGGCAGATCGTCCGCGCGCAGGGGACGCAGCGGGCGCGTCCAGTCGCCCCAATTCATCCAGCGCTCGATCGCCTCGTGCTCCAGCGCCAGGCCCAGCGGCGTTTCGCCATTGGCATCGATGGCTTCCGGATCGGCGCCATGCGCCACCAGCGAACGCACCAGCGGCAACGCGCGCTCGCCATGTTCCAGCGCGGCGAACAACGGCGTGCGGCCGCTGATATCGCGTGTATTCGGATCGCAGCCGCGTGCCAGCAAGGCTTGTAGCAAGGCCGCGTGGCCGTACGTGGCGGCAAGATGCACCGGCGTGCGTTCGCGTGCATCGGCACCGAAGGGATCGGCGCCGCGCTCGAGCATGGCCAGCGGCAAGGCCGCGCCCTGCGCGCTGTCTTCCAGGCGCAGCAAAGCCTGCGCGAGCAAGCCGGCGCCAGCGGGCGTAGCGCCGGCACTCAGCAGATCGTCGATGGCCTCGGTGGCGGCGGGCAGTTGCGGCAGCAAGGCGTCGAACAGGCGGCGTCCGAGCGGCGGCAGCGACGATTCGATGTTTTCCACGGTTTCAGCGTCGTCGACCAACTGGGGCTGCAAGCGTGCTTCGGGATCGAGCGCATGATCGAGCAGCCAACGGCGCGCGGCGCTCTGGCCGGCGCCGGCCAGATCCAGATAGAGCTGGGCGAGCTGCGACTGCGGCCACTCGCGCACGCGCTGGGTAAAGGTGGACACCACCGCCCAGTGGCCGAAACGCAGCGCGTCCAGCAGGTGCGCCGGCGTGTCCGCGCCTTCGGGCAACGCATCCATGCTCAGGCTGGCGGGCAGCGGCGTTTCCGGATCGAGCAGGGCGACCAGATCCCAGCGGCCCGCGGCAGCGGCGTAATCGAGCGCGCTGCGGCCATTGCTGCCGGCGGTCTTGGCTTCGGCGCCCAGGGCGAGCAGGGCGCGCACCACATCGGCGTGCGCCTGCGGCGACTGGCAGGCCAGGGTGAGCGCATCGCGACCATGACTGTCACGCAGGCGGGCGTCGGGCTGCGCTTCGGCAAGCAGCTTGACGATGCCTACGGCGCCGGCGCGTGCCGCTTCCATCAAGGCGGTGCTGCCGTGGCGATCCGTCAGGTTCACATCGGCGCCGGCGGCACGCAGCGTACGGGCAATCTGTTCGTGGCCTTCGGCCGAGGCAGCCATCAGGGCGCTGCGGTGGCGCGCATCCACGGCGTTGATGGCGGCGCGATGCTTGAGCAGCAGCTTCACGCCTTCGACGTCGTCGTCGGGCACGCCAGCGGCCGTCACCAGGGCGGGTTCGCCATCGGCGGGCGTGGGCTTGGCGCCGTGCTCCAGCAGGAACTTGGCCACCGGCCAGTTGGCGGCGCGGCAGGCCACGGCCAGCGGGCTGAGGCCGGCCTTGTTGAGCGCATTGATGACGGCGCCGGCGTCGAGCAGCATCGCGGCAACGATCGCCTCGCCGCTGAGCACCGCGCCATGCAGCGGCGTGTTGCCTTCCGCGTCGGTGGCCAGTGCGCTGCCGCCGTTGGCCAGCAGCGTCATCACCGCTTCGGCACGGCCATGCCAGCTGTCGCGGGTGGCGGCGAGCAGCGGCGTCAGGCCGCCGCTGGCGCGATTGACGTCGGCGCCCTTGGCGATCAGCGCGCGCAACAGGCGCATATCCGGCAGCAGGGCGGCGAGCATCAGCACCGGGCGCTGGTCGCGATCGCCCGGCGCAGGCGCCGTGTTCGGATCGGCGCCGGCTTCCACCAGGGCCAGGGCGCGCTCGATGTCGCCCTCGCGCGTGGCCATCAGCAAGGCATAAGCCTGCTCAGGCGTACCGGCGGTGCGTTCCTGCTCGGTGAGCGTCGGCGCAGGCTTGGGCGGCGGTGTCGGCGCCGGCGCATCGATCACGCCAGCGGCGGGCTGACGAGGGCGACGGCGTTCGCACAGCATGGCTCGCAGCGTACGGTTGGCGACGATCAGGCAGCCCAGCGGCATCAGAACCACGCCGTAGATCACCAGCGCCGCGGTGCGCAGCTCGGAAGGCAGCACGCCATACAGACCGGTGAGCGCGATGGCGATGAAGGCCAGCGCCAGCAGCGCAATCGCCGAAGGCAGGAAATGGGTAAAGAAGCGCTCTTCGCGTGACAAGTGGCGACCAAACGCCAGGCTGCGTGCCGTGGCGGTGAAGATCCACGAGCCGTCACTCTGGGCGGGATAAGCGTCGTCCCACACATAGACCAGGCCAAACGCCGGCCACAACCGCCACAGCGCCGCCAGCGCCACCACCAGCGCACCGGCCAGCAGCAAGGCCGCGCCGAGGCTGGGCGACTGGTTGAGCTTGAGCATCGGCCACGCCACCAGCAGGAACACCAGCACCACATAGCCGGTGAACATCACTAGGTAAGCCGCGCCACGGCGCAGCACGGTGCGGCCAAAACGCGGTTCCGGGTCGAAGCCGATCGCATGGCATACCGCCGCCATGGTCAGCGCATTGGCGACCAGCAGCGGAATCAGCGCGAGTGGATGGGCCCCGAAGGCGGCTATCGCTGCGGCGACCAGACCTGGAACGAACCAGGCGAGGGCTTGCAGAAACGGAGGCGGGCGACGCGTTTTTGAGTAGGCCATATGCGCGGAGTATAGGAATCGTGACGAGGCCAGAAGGTAATCCGGTGTTAACGGATACGGCGGCGTGCGCTTTAGTGATCGCGATCGTCGTGAGGATCGAGCGGCGCGCTGTTGTAGACAAGATGGTTGGCGGTGGCCAGCGTCTCGTTCGGCGGCAATTGCAGATGCCAACCCTGCGCGTCCAGATGCTTGATCACCTGAGCGGCGTCTTCATACGGCAGCTTGCGCTCGCCGGACAGTTCCACCTCGAGCACAAAGCGCAGGTCGCCAAGCATGAGGGCGAGCGACTCGGGCAGCCTCTCGAAATCGTCGCGGCGGCCCACCCACAGATAGGTATCGGGCTTGCGCTGGCTGGCGTAGACAAAACAGTGCATGGCGGCACCCGTCGGCAATCATGGGAGGGGCGCACCCGCGGGCGCGGTCTGAGAGATTAGCACCGCTTGTCACGCCACCGCGATTTTCCGCGTAGTCCCCTGTGCCAGACGCGTTACACCCCCTATCTTCGCCTATCGACGACGAACAGAGCGGATGAGCGGGTAATTCACGGGGAATTTTGCTGCAAGCGCACTTGTAAAGCTTGCGTTGTGTCGGCACAGTGCCGGCCAGGGGTGTCAAACGCGCGTATGAAAATCAAGCGTGGACGTCAAGCCCCTGCTACCACCCCGATGCCAGATCAACGATAAGCAGGAGCATTGCTGATGCAGATGTCATACCGTCAATTTTCACGTGCGGGTCGTCCGCTCACGCTCGCTGCGCTGAGCCTGGCGATCCTTGGGACGCTTGCTGCACCGCAGCGCGCCCATGCCAGTGCGTTCCAGCTGCATGAAGACAGCGCCGCCGCGATGGGTCGCGCCTATGCCGGTTCCGCCACTGCCGGTGGCGACGTGTCGGTGGTGGCCAACAACCCGGCCGCCATGAGCGACCTGAAGGGCACCTATTTCCAGGCTGACGTCACCGCCATCAATTTCGGCACCACCTTCAGTGGTTCCGCGCACGACGCGCTGGGTCGCCCGATCAGCGGCGGCAACGGCGGCGACGCCGGCACCACCATGCCGGTCCCGGCTTTCTTCTTTGCCACCCAGCTGGGTGACAAGTGGCACGTGGGCGCGGGCTTCACCGTGCCGTTCGGCTTCCAGACCGAGTACGACCACAATTGGATCGGCCGCTACAACGCGCTCAAGTCCAAGTTCGAATCGCTCGACGGCACGCTGTCGCTGTCCTACGACGTGACCGACAACTTCGCCCTGGGCGTGAGCGGCATCGCGCAGAAGACCTCGGCCGAGCTGACCTCCGCCATCAACTACAACGCCGTGGGCCTGGGCCTGGTGAATCAGGCCGTGCAGGCGGGTGCGATTCCGCCGGCCACCGGCGCAGCACTGGCCCAGCAGGTCGGCGCCATCGTGCCGCCGGGTTCGGACGGCGTCGCCCGCATCAAGGGTGACGACTGGGCCTATGGCTGGCAGGTCGGCATGCTGTGGCGGATCACCTCGAACGACAAGTTCGCGCTGGACTACCGCTCCAAGATTTCGCACACCATCGAAGGCACGGCCAACTTCACCGTACCGTCCAACGTGCAGGCATTGCTGAGCAACCCGACCGTCGCCGCGCTGCTGGCCGGTGCGGGTGGCGTGCCGTTCACGCATACCGAAGGCACCGCGCCGTTCACCACGCCCGCCGTGGCGACCGCCAGCTACTGGCACCAGGAAGAGAAGTTCGGCCTGGGCGCCGACGTGGCCTGGACCAAGTGGGACGTGTTCAAGAACTTGAACGTGTACTACGCCAACCCGGCGCAGCCGACCACCACCGAGCCGTTCAACTGGCGCAACAGCTGGTACGTGTCCGTGGGCGGCGAGTACTACGTCAACGACAAGTTCACCGTGCGTGCGGGTCTCGCACTCGACACCACGCCGACCGTCACCGCCACCCGCGATCCGCGCGTGCCCGATGGCACCCGCCAGCTGGCCTCGTTCGGCGTCGGCTACAAGGTCAACGACCACTTCGTGCTGAACGCTTCGTACGCGCACATCTTCGTCAACAGCGCGCGCGTGAACGCCACCAGCGCCACCGGCGACGTGATCACCGGCGAGTCGGACGACTACGGCAACCTGCTGAGCCTGTCGGCGCAGTACAAGTTCTAATCGCGGTTCATCGCGAGCAACGGTTGCAAAAAAACTCCCCGCGAAAGCGGGGAGTTTTTTTATGGCGTCACGGGTGAAAACAAAACGCCACCTTGTGGGAGCGCACCCTGTGCGCGACTGGCCACATCGAAGCGCCAACGTACGGTGTGGCCGTCGCGCACAGGGTGCGCTCCCACAAAGGGGTTTTCGCCCATTGAGGTTTCGCGCGCTTCAGCCCACCCGCATCAACAACTTCAACATCCGCTTGAACTGCGCCCCGTACGGCGGATTGAGCATGCCGGTGCCGTTGAAGCGCGCCTGCCGGAAAATCGGCTTCATATGCGAAAACGTGCGGAAGCCTGCCTCGCCGTGATAGCCGCCGATGCCCGACGGGCCCACGCCGCCGAACGGCAGGCCATGCTGCGCGATGTGGTACAGCGTGTCGTTCACGGTGACGCCGCCGGCCTGCGTGCGCGTCAGCACCTCGTCGATGGTCGCGCTGTTCTGCTCGAACAGATACAACGCGAGCGGTTGCGCATGGCTGGCGACATAGCCGATCGCTTCGTCCAGCGAGTCGTATGGCATGACCGGAAGCAAGGGACCGAAGATCTCGTCCTGCATCACTGCCATGCCGTCGTTGACGTTGGTCAGCATCACCGGCGCCAGCAGGCGCTTGGCAGGGATGTCATGCGCGTCGCTCATCGGCTCCAGTGTCGCGCCCGCGGCCACGGCCTCGTCGCGCAACCTGCCCAGGCGTTCGTACTGGCGATCGGAGACGATCGAGGAGTACTGCTGCTGCAGGCGCAGATTGGGATACAGCTTGCCGACCATGTCGCGCGCGGCGCTCACGAACGCAGCCATCTGCGCACGCGGCACCAGCACATAGTCCGGCGCAATACAGGTCTGCCCCGCATTGACCAGCTTGCCGAACACGATGCGTTCGACGGCATGATCCAGCCGCGCACCGGGACCGACGATGGCAGGCGATTTGCCGCCCAGTTCCAGCGTCACCGGCGTGAGGTTGGCTGCCGCCGCGCGCATCACGTGATGGCCCACGGCAGTGGAGCCCGTGAACAGCAGATGGTCGAACGGTAGTGCCGAGAATGCCTGCGCCACTTCGGCGTCGCCGGTGACCACGGACACTTCGTCCGCGGAGAAATAGCGCGCCACCTGATCGGCAAACAACTGCGAGAAGCGCGGAGTGAATTCGCTCATCTTCAGCATCACGCGGTTGCCCGCGGTGAGTGCATCGATCAGCGGGCCCACGGCCAGGAACAGCGGATAGTTCCACGGCACGATGATGCCGACCACGCCACGCGGCTGCGGCAGCAGCGTGGTGCGCGCGGGCAGGAACACCAGATTGGCCAGCTTGCCGCGTGGCCGCATCCAGCGGCGGCCACGGCGTAGCGAGTGCTTCAGATTGGAGAGGCTGGGATACAGCTCCAGCAACTCGGTCTCTTCCGCCGGGCGATGGCCGAAATCGGCATCGATCGCTTCGGCAAACGCGCCGCGCTGCTCGTCGAGCATCTTCTCCAGGGTGCGCAATCGCGTGGCGCGAACGTCCCAGGGCGGCAACGGATCGCGCGACTGCGCTTCACGCATGCGCAGGAGGATGGAATGCAGTGACGAGCTGGGTTCTTTCATGGTCATCGGCTCACGGTCAGAACTTCGCGCGCAATTCCAAGCCCCACATGCGGGGCGGCGTGATGGAGGCGAACGGCGTGCCGAACACGGAGGTGCTGATATTGTTCACGCCGGTCACGTATCGCTTGTTGAACACATTGTTGCCGTACAGCGCCACGCCCCAACGGTCGCCCGGAGAGTGCCAGTCGATGCGTGCATCCGTGCGCTGCTCGCTGCTGCCGATCTTGAAGTTCGGGCTGATGTTGCAGGAGCCCTGATACTGCGAGTCGTCATTGCAGCGCGTTGCTCCACGATAACCCTGCGACAGATCGAACTCCAGGTCGCCGTTGGCCACGTTGCGCCAAGTGTAGGCCAGTGACAGCGCGCCGGAGAAGTACGGCGCGCCGGTGGGCTGGCCGCTGAGATCCACGCCGTCGGGCGCGGTGGCGCTGCGATACTTCGAATCGATATAAGCGCCCGCGAAATTGATGCGGAAACCTTCGATAGGCTGCCATTGCGCTTCCAGTTCCAGGCCCTTCGCTTCCTGGTTGCTGCTGTTGACCACATAGATCGGCAGGCCGGTCGCGGGGCTGTTCGGATCGAGCGCCAGCGACTGCATATTGTCGTAGCGGTAGTAGTAGACCGAGCCGTTGAGCAGCAGGTTCTGATCCGGGAACAGGCTCTTGATGCCGCCCTCGTAGTTGGTCACTTTTTCCGGCTGGAAAGTCGAGCCGGGCTGCACGCTGTTGTAGCCGCCAGCCTTGTAGCCGCGGGTGACGGAGACATAGCCCATCACGTCCGGCGTGAACTTGTAACTGGCCACCACGCGGGGGCTCCAGTTGTTCCAGGTGTTGCTGGCGTAGACCGGCGTGCCCACGGCGCTGGTGAAGATCACGTTCTGCTGGAACGCGTCCAGGGTGCCGGGCGGGAGGATGCCCAGGCCATACAGGCCGGCGATGGTGGCGTCGAAGGCGGGTGCACTGCGCGGCATGTTGTACCAGCTGAACTCCTTTTCATCGCGCGTGTAGCGCAGACCCGTGGTCACGTCGAACTTGTCGCTCACGTGCCAGATCACGTCGCCAAAGGCGGCGTAGGCCTTGAAGTTGCCGTCGTTGCTGATCGCCTCGTGCCACGGGTCGCCCAGCAGCGAGAACGGCAGCCCGAACGATGCAAGCATATTGCTGATATCGGTGAGCGGCGTGCCCACGCCCAGTACATTGTTGGCCAGCGTGTCGATGCTGTTGGTGTTGACGTTGGTCTCGCTGGTCTGGCGCGCCTGCTCCTGGTAGTAGCTGACGCCACCCACCCAATCCATCAGGTCGTTGTTGCCCGACAGCTTGAACTCCTGATACCAGCTGTTGTTGTGCTCGATGTTCGCCGTGTCCAGATAGGTCACGACATGGTTGGTGCCGTCGTAGTCGCCCAGGTTGAACGTGTCGAAACCGCGCCAGGCGGTGGTGGAAACGAAGTCGCCCCAGCCGAACGAATGATCGATCCGCAAGGTGGCGCCGTCGAAGCGCCGCGATTCGCGCCCACCGATGGCGTCGTTGTAGAGCGGCGCATGCAAGGGGTTGAGATAGTTGGCCGGATCGGCCGGGAACGGCGCGCGTTCATTGGTGTCGTTGGACAGCGGAATCAGGCCGATCGCAGGCTCGGGTGTCTGGTTGAGTTTCTCGTGATCCCACGACAGCAGCACGCGCGTATTGTCGGTGACGTTCCAGCGGAACACCGCGCGCGTGCCCCAATCGTTGTCGCCGCCGTACTGCTTGCCGGTGGCCGCGTCCCGGATCCAGCCGTCGCTCTGGTTGTCGAGCACGCTCAGGCGCAGCGCCATATCCTGGTTGATCGGGATGTTCACCAGCGCATCGGCGTATTTGCGGCCATCGTTGCCGACGCGCACGCGCGCATCGCCCTCGAATTTGTCGGTGGGTTCGTTGGTGACGATGGAGATGGCGCCAGCCGCCGCATTGCGGCCGAACAGCGTGCCCTGCGGGCCCTTCAGCACTTCGACGCGCGCAATATCGTTGAACGCGAGCAGCGCGCCGCCCGAGCGGGCAGCGTAGACGCCGTCGACGTAGACGCCCACCGACGGTTCCGTGCCGATGCCGAAGTTGCTGGTGGAGATGCCGCGCAACTCATACGTCGGCTGCGTCGGCTGGCTGGCGCTGATCACCAGGCCCGGTACGAAGATATCCATCTTGCTCAGATCGGTTGCTGCCAGCGTGTCGATCTGCTTGGCGGTGACGATCTCCATCGAAATCGGTACCGATTGCACTTCTTGCGTGCGGCTCTGCGCGGTCACGGTGACGTTACCCAATAGCTTGGCTTTCTCCGGATCGGCCTTGGTGCCGGCAGCGGGTTGGGCGCTGCTGCTGTCCTGCGGCGCGGGCGATACGTCGTCGCTCGCCCAGCTTTCGGTGGGCAATACACCTAGCACCAGGCTGCTCCCCAGCAGCAGGCGATGCAGGCACACGGACAACGGACGCGGACGCATGTTCATCAGCAGTTTCTCCCCTCGATATGAAAAAACCGCGGCCCGGAGGCCGCGGCACTGCTTGGTTTTAATGAATCGCGACGCAGCCCCCCGACTGCGCCGCAATCCATGCCTTGATCAATGCCACGCCTTCGCGGTGCACTGTGCTACGGCCCAGTTCCGGCATCATCACGCCCGGGTCGGCCGAATCCATCCGGTAGGGCAGGATGGATTCATCGGGCGAGCCGGGCACGACGTCGAACAGATGATCGCCCGTGCCACGTCCCGCCGCGACCGGCGGCTTGCAGATGCCGAGATGGCGGTCTTCGGGCGCGCTCACATCCAGCGTAAGGGCGGTGGTGTTGGCCGCGCCTTTGGGGTTGTGGCAGTGCCCGCAGTTGATATCCAGATAAGCGCGTGCCCGTGCGTCGAGCGATGCGCGCTCGTCCATCCAGTTCGCGTTGCGCGGCGTTTCTGTCGCTGCCGGCGCGCCGCTGAGGTAGCCGACCCTGGCGAGGTGCGCCAACTGGTTCTCGTCGCTGGCCGCGTAGTGATAGTCGCGATTGAGGTGACGTGCCTTCGGGCCGATCGGATGGATCTTGCGCGTCACCCAGTCCTGCGCGTGGCAGCTGGCGCACTGGCTTTCGTCGGGCACCACGTAGTTGAAGTCTTCGCGCGCATCGCTGTCGGCCACCAGGGTCAACGGAATCACGGCGCCGGTGCGCGCGAGCAGCGCGTCGCTCTGGTCGTCTTTCCAAACATAGGGAATGGCCGCCCAACCTGATTCGCGACGCACCAGGATGCGCGTCTCGATCAGATGGACGCGGGCCAGGTCCAGGCCTTCGCCGGAGAAATCGTGCGAGCTGTCGTACGTGCGCGCGACGTCGCCGAGCTTCCCGTCCGCGGCGCGCGGATAGTAGAAGGTCTTGCTGATGATGGTGCCGACCGGGAAATCGAAGGTATCGGTCGGGTCGTACTTGGCCGAGACCCCCTTGGGCATCCAGATCGTGCGCAGCTTGTGCGCGTAATCGGTGAACAGCGGCGTATTGAGGTCGTACGGCACGACGCCCTGGTTGAGCACCAGTGCGCCATCGCGCGCTTCCACCACATGCCAGTCGCTCAACTTGGGCGGGCGACCATCCGCCTGGAACGCCACCGGGTCCATACCCCGGTGGCAGGCAGTCAACAGCACCAATGCCAGCAACAGGCCGACATGCACGAACCACTTCATCATCTGCTGCAACCTCAGGCTTTCGGTTCCGGGTCAAGTACGACCGGCGGCAGCTTGGGCAGCGTGCACTGGTAGGGCTTGGTGTCGGTGCTGGGATTCTTGTAATCGTGCGGACCATCGGCGTTGATCACGCCCACGTCGCCGTTCTGGATGCAGAAGCGGTCGCTGTCGGGCGGCAAGCCGTTCACCAGTTTCGTCTGATCCACATAGCCGTCCCACAGGATGTCCGGGAACTTGCCGCTGAGGCCGAACACCGCGGTCTTCAAGGTCTTGAGCTTCAGTCCATCCGGCGAATCGCCGCCGCCCTTGAAGCGGTTGTCGTAGATGAAGATGCCCTTCGGGTAGGGGTTGTAATCGGCCGCCACACCCTTGGTGTTGTAGTAATTGGTGGAGAAATAGCTGGAGATGATGACGTTCGCCGTCTTGTTGTCGGCAATGTCGTTGTCGAAAATCTCCACCTTGTCGTTGGAGTTCACCACCACGCCCGAGCCGCGCGGCACGCTGGCCACCGCGGCGCCCTTGGCGGCGAAGTTGTCGGTGTTGTTGCCTATCGTCTTGTTCTTGAAGATGCGCGTGCTGTGGCCGGCCTGCGACAGGTTGGGCATGTTGAACACCAGGATGCCGCCGGTGTTGTTGGTGGCGGTGTTCTCATACACGTCGGCGTTCACCGAGTTTTCGATCTCGATGCCGGCCACGTTGAATTCGGCGCGATTGCGGCGAACCACGATGTTGTTGGACTGGCCCACGTAGATGCCGGCGTCGGAGGCGCCGATCACCACCGAGTCTTCCACCAGCACGTTCTGCGTCTTCACCGGATACAGGCCGTAGGCGCCGTTGGTGGTCTTGGGACCGCCAGTCCATTCCACGCGCACGCCGCGGATGGTGATGTTCTTGCCCTGGTTGATCTTGAGCGCGTCACCCTTGGTGTCTTCCAGGGCGAGATTCTCGATGGTGAAGTCGTTGGCGTTGACCAGCAGGCCCTCGGGCCCAACCACCTGGCCCTTGAACGACAGCACGGTCTTGTCCATGCCGGCGCCCTTGATGGTGACGCCGTCGGTGCGCAGGCTCAGGCCACGCTGCAGGTGGTAGTGACCGGCCGGGATATCGATGACGCTGCCAGGCTTGGCATCCAGCAACTGCTGCTGCAACTTGGCCTCGAACGAGACGTCGCCGCTGCTCTGCGCGGTGGGTTCATCATGGTTGCAGGCCGCCAGGGCCAACGGTAGGGCGAGAATCAGGTAGATCTTGCGCATGGTCGCTTTCCTCCCCAGGAGCGCTGGCTGCGTGACAAGCCACTGTCCCGGAAACCGCCGCCCGGCAGGGAGGGGAGAACGGCCGTCGAAGGGGGGCAAATCGGCCAGTGTGACGATCGTTTGAAAATCGTCGCTGTTGGGGGAGCGCTCCGTGCAGCGGGTTGATGGTCAGAACGCCATAGTTTGTATGTGTCTACACAGACTATCCACCCCAGCCGCCCCGAAGCGGAGCGCACGCGGCCTCTCTTGGCCTAAGAAGAAGCTCTTTCACTGATATTCCCTGCAGAGCGCAAGCGTTGATCAGCGTATGAAGCACTATTTTGCCGCCGACGCTTGGATTATTCAGCCGAGTCAGCCGATTGATGGAAGTGGATACGTTTGGTTCTCGCCGACACTCATCGGGTAAGCGTCGAACGCGACGGCTTTAATGTGTTGTCGCTTCACGCGTACCCCTTCCATCCATCGCTTGTGGATCGAACCTGCGTGTTCATTGAGGTGTAGTGAATGCGCCAGCGCAGCCGTTCGTCAATGCCTGATCGGCGCGGCGGATACATGGCTATGTGGACCACAGCCTATGCAGTACTACACGCGGACCGAGCAGCCGGCGCGGTTTCATAAGTATTTGATTACGCAAATCTCCGACGGCCTATGGCCGCAGTCGGTGAGCAAAGTTTGTGCCTCAGCGGGTCAGTTTCTACAAACTTTGATGCTCGTTGCTAAACAAGCTATGGCATTCCGACCATGGTTGTGGTCAGAACGCCATAGTTTGTATGTGCCAACACCAACTATGGCGAACGGAGCATTTACACACTATGGCGAATTTCTGAACGGCTTTTGCCGAGTTGGCGGCGTAGCCTCATAAGGTCCGTTATGGGTCGAAAGCGGACCTTGGCCTCCCAGCAACGCGGCGGTCGACACGACATCCATGCCCTCCACGCTTTGGAGATCACCGAGGTCGGCTTAGGTAGTCATCCGGCATGAACGCTCTTCGCATTCGCTGGGTGGCGAAATCTACAAAGGCACGAAGTTTCGGCAATGACTGACTTCGGCTTGGGTAGTAAAGGGAAAGGCCTGGAACCTCTTCGCAATAAGGTTCGAGCACGGTCTGCAGATCTCCCCTTTCTAGATGTGACATCACTACCGAATGCGGCAATTGGAAGAGCCCTGCGCCTCTCATTGCCGAGTGAATGCAGGCTTCCACATCGTTGATCACGAGAGGCCCCGCCACGCCCACCGTTATGCGCTGGCCATCGACGACGAATTGCCAATGATCGAGGGCTCGCACGGATTGGCGAAGCAGGATGCAACGGAAGTTCTGCAGATCATACGGAGACGCCGGACGGCCATGTTTGCGAAACAGAGCCGGGGAGCCGACGACAACGAAGCGTTCGGGTGGCGTCAGCCATACCGCGACCATATCGATCTGGACGAAGTTTCCGAAACGGATTCCCGCATCGAAACCTTCTGCCACGATATCGATCGGGCGATCCTCGCCCACCAGTTCGAGTTCGACGTTTGGATGAGCGTCGAGAAAGTCGGGCAGCAAGCGATTCACCAGCAGCGGCAAGGTTGGCCTGGGCACATTGATGCGCAGTCGGCCGGTGATCTCGCCACCCAAGTCACTCGCGGCGTCCAGTCCCGCCGTGAGCATATCGACTGCCGGACGCGCGTGGGCCAACAGACGTTCGCCCGCTTCGGTGAGCCTGACGCTTCGCGTCGTACGGGAAAATAGGGGCGCGCCTACCCGCTCCTCCAGGCTGCGTATGCCCTGACTGACCGCGGACGGCGTGATGCCGAGGTGTCGTGCCGCAGCGCGGAAGCCTTGGCACTCCGCCACGGTCAGAAACATGACAAGCCCATCCAGATGCGTGCGAGCAATTGTTAAGTTCATCTACACAGCCCGTTCCGAATGTACCCAGTATTCGAATAATAGCGCAGGGAATACCGTGGGCCATCCAACTCATAAAGGCGAAGGCTCATGTTTCTGGTGATGGGAATTACGGGAAAAGTTGGCGGCGCGGCGGCAGCTCATCTGCTGGCGCAAGGCATGAAGGTGCGGGCACTCGTCCGTGACCGCTCGAAGGCGGCAACCTGGGCTGACCAAGGCGTCGAACTGGTGGACGGCGACTGGAATGACTCGGCGTCCATCGAGCGGGCGCTCAAGGGCGTCGATGGTGCGTTTGTCATGATGCCTCCGATCTGGGCCCCCTCGCCGGATTTCAGGGAAGCCAGGAGCGTCGTCGCAAACTATGTCGAGGCCCTCACGAAAGCGCGACCGCCGCGGGTGGTAGCACTCTCATCGATGGGCGCGAACAGACCCAACGGAATGGGACTGATCACGGCACTGTCGCTTCTGGAGCAGGCTTTTCGCGACCTGACATTGCCGATCGCCTATGTGCGAGCGGGCGGTTTTTTCGAAAACTTTCTCTACTGCTTCCACGTTGCACAGGGCGGCACGCTGCCCGTCTTTTACAACCCGACCAACCGGAAGTCGGCCATGGTTGCGACTGACGACATCGGTGCCGAGATCGCAAGGCTCCTGAGCGGACCGGCTTGGCTGGGCCACCGGGCTATCGAACTCGGCTCCATGGTGAGCGCAGATGAAGTTGCAGCGCAATTGGGTGAAGTGATGAAGCTCGACGTTAAGGCCGTGGCCGTTCCGCGCGCCGGTTGGCCGGGCGCCTTCGAGCAGTTCGGCATTCCGATGGGCCGGTCCGGGCCTGCCGAAGTCATGTATGAAGCCGTCAATGCCGGAGGGATGGACATTGGGGTGCAGGGTACGGAGCACGTTCCGGGTACGACGTCCGCTCGCGATGTCTTCGCATCGGCTCAAAGGGCCATCGCAGCCTAGGTTCGCCGGCCCGTCACCGACACGCCGTCGACAAACTCATCGTCTGAGGTTGGACCCATGCCTAAAATCTCGTGGCGCGAAGTCTTGCCCTTCGTGCTTGCCACCTTCTTCGTCGTCGGTTCCCTGAGCAACATCGTCGCTCCGCGATCGATCTACGAGGAATACCTGAAATGGGGATATCCGCCCTGGTTCCATTTCTTCACCGGAACGATGGAACTCACCGCCGCCATTCTGCTTTTTCGGAAACCGACTCGCCTGTCAGGTGCGTTGCTTGGTGGCACCGTCATGTTTGCCGCACTGGCGACCGTCGTCATCCGCGGCGAATACGCGCACGCCGTGCCGCCACTCGTCGCGGCGGCGTTGTCACTTGTCGTTGGCTGGATAAGTCGCGGGCGGGAGGAGTAACGCATGTCAACGATACCCTGGCGTGAAGGTTGGGCAATGGTGCTCTACGGGCCACGAAGTGCGTTACTCCTTGCTGCCATCATCGGGTTCCCACAGCCCGTGCTTGCTCTCGAATTGAACCCTATCGCCTTGACGCCGGAGCAATGGCAAGCGAACGGAGATGTGTCGTTTCAGCACGATCCGGCCAAGCAGGATGTGCTCGTCGTCAATAAGGGCTATGCAGAGCTGAAGAACACTGACTTTAGCAACGGCACGATTGAATTCGACACAAAATTTGTCGGTGAGCGAATAACCGGCATCACGTTTCGCCAGCATGAAGACCAGGCTGACGCGTTGTATTTTCGACCGAGCGCGGACTGTGCTGTCTCGGACGAATGCATCCAGTACATGCCGACGGCGCATCACGTGTTCGAATGGGACTTGTATGGGCAGTACCAAACGCACGCGCCCATCCATCTCGATGGCTGGAACCATATAAAGCTGGTTCTTTCCGGCGCACGCATGAATGTTTTCGTGAACGGTGCGCACGCGCCGTCTCTGGCCGTCGGGACACTGGTGGGCGGCTTTTCCGACGGCGCGATCCGATTGCACGGACCTGCATCCTATGCGCACCTCAAGATCGCCCCCGACGTCGTCGATGGCCTTCCTTTAGAGGCAGCCACCGACTCGGCGAAGGATGATCTGCGATATGTGGACCATTGGCTTGCTTCGAAGCCATTCCCTATGCCAAGTCGCATGGATGCCGCGCTTCAGGAAAACACCGGCATCGATCCCGTTTATTCATCCATGCCGAAACCATTGGCTTTGTGGACTCCCATCGCGCTCGACCCAGGCGGCCTTCTCAATTTAACGCGATGGTATGGCGATGCGCAGACTGGACCGGTAATCGCAGGTATCTGGTTAAAGACCGAGATCAGCGCTGACCATGACCAGGTAAAGCACGTCGACGTGGGATGGACCCGAGAAATCTGGGTCTTCGTGAATGGCAAGCTGGCGTTCCAAAGCAAGAATCTTTATGGCATCAAGGGCGCAAGCAAGGAGCCCGGCGGACGCCTGTCTCTTACCAATGGATCATTCGATTTGCCGCTGAGAAAGGGCGCCAATCAAATTGCCGTAGCGATCGACGACAATTTCGCAGGCGGCCAGCAACACTGGGGATGGGGTCTGGAGATGCGATTGGCAAACACTGATGGCATTCGTCAGGTGGGCGGTATCGTCGCGAATGCACGCGCGCCGAATGCGTTTTGAAAGCATCAAGGGCTGACATCTTCATGATGCTTGCGCAATTCGCTTCCGTACGGAACAGCAGCGGAAGTTGGTATCTGGGATGTCCCCCTGGGTAAAGCGGAAGCGCAACTCGTGGCAAGGAGTGCTCAACCGCCGAGCCACCTTGTCACTGTTTTGCGACTTGTGGGGCAAACGTTCTTGCGACGATGTATGCGCCAGGCTCAAAGGTAGCGATCACCAAAGCTTCAGTTAAATAGGGGATCGCGACAGGATCTCCGCGCATGGCCTGATACGCTTCCATGCTCTGCCATTGGGCATACATCGTGACTTTGGTGCCATCCAGACTGCGGTGCAAAGCGGCAGAAACGAATCCGCTTGCATGACGCACGGATAGATCAGTTGCTTGAGTCAGAAGATCAATAAGCCTTTGCTGGTTGTCTGGACTCACCGTAAACACATTGATGAAAGTCAGAAAGCCGGTCTCTTCCGAGATGATTGTCATAGCAATGGTCACCGTCAAGCGCGCGTGGTGAGGTTAGCCAAGGATTCTGGATGGATTGATGGGTGCTACGTGCTTCTTCGTAGAGCACGGCACGATCCATCTAACGGGCCGTCCCTCCAATTTCCAGATGTTGCTTCGGCAGTTTTTTCAGAACATCAAGCGAACTGAGTGTTAGCAAGTAGCAGTGCGGCTTCAACGCCGCCCGCTAAGATTTTCTCCGCACTCGCCGTATCTGCCACCGCGCGCGCAAACTCGAGTGTCCCCACCATGAGTGCGAAGATGGCTGTCGCACGGCGATGAGCGGCGGCAGAATCAGGGTTTTCAAGCTGGCCCGCCAACAGCGAAACATAGCGGCTCAACCCCTGCTCATAGGCCTCCCGAGTTGGCTGAGGCTGCCGTGCGATTTCCGGCAGAAGTGCCGCCGAAGGACAGCCAATTTGCGGTGCTTTAAGGTGATCCGGGCTCAAATAGCCACGGATGATGGCCTCAAGATTGAGTCCCGCGCGCAGGTCCTCTTCAAGGCGAAGTTGCTGGCCCCCGAGCGCGTCGACCAATGCGTCGCGAACCAGTTCTTCCTTCGATTCGAAGTGGGTGTAAAACGCTCCATTCGTGAGGCCAGCCTCGCTCATAATTCCGGCGATTCCTGCGGCCGATACCCCATCGCGGCGGAAACATCTCGAGGCTGTCTCGAGTATCTGGCGCCGTGTCGTTGCTTTTTGACCTTTCTCGTAACGCATCGCTCTTTTCGCTCTTGAGATGTGCCTTCGATTTCAGCCCGCAGCTTCTTCTAGTAAAGCCCTGAGATCGCGATCAAGCTGTAGTGCCACCTCGTCGACTTCGTCACTGCCGAACTGCCCAAAAACGAAGGCAGGCCGGTCGTATTCGAAAGCGACTTGGCCACTCGTATCCTCTCGCAGCAGAACGCGGACCGGTGCGTATAGGCCAGCTGACAATTGGTGGCGGGTCATCTTGGAGGCTGTAAGTGGATTTCCAATATCGTACTGAATGGAACGGCGTTGGAGTCCTGCCACAGCTAGCAGCGCGCCGTGATCACGCTGAGAGAAAATAGACAGCGCGGGACATGCTTCCAGTTCCTGAAGTGCTCGCTTGCCTTCACCGTAGCGGAGCAGGACGAAGATCCCATCGTCCATGCGGGGGGCCAAGGATGAGAGCTTCGCTCGAACATTCTCGAAGGGGTTTGCAGAACTGATGGTGACGTGCTCGACTGAAATCGTGCGCACAGAATACGTTGCGTTTGACATGTGGTGATCCTTCCTATTGCTAGCGCGAGATGGAGTCGGCCCCTCCCGCAATGGAAAGGGGCCCGAGGTTCAGAACGTACCCGCCTGGGCACCCAAAATGGCCTCAATGCGACGAGCTAGGCTCAGCAGGGCGCGGTCGCTTCGCAAAGGGGCATCGAGCTCAAGGCCGATGGGAAGCCTGTCACTCGACAAGCCCATCGGCAGGCTGATGCCCGGCAAGCCCACACTGCTTGCGGATACCGTGTTGGCTGCTAGGGCGAGATAAGTGACGTCTTTGCCCGCGATGGTGAAATTTGTCTGCTGGTCGATCAGTGGTGCCGTGCTAGGCGTGGTCGGCTGCAGAATTGCCGCGGCTCCTTGCGCCACGAATACCTCGTCCAGCCGACGCTGGATTTCCGGACGACTGACCGTTAGCGCTGTTTGATAGGCCTCTTGGGAGATCGCGCCCCCGCCACCGGGCAACACCATGTGTCCCCAAACGTCGCGTAGCTCGGGCTTGAGGGCCTGATAGATCTCATCGAACGTCGTCGGGATTTGATGGCGGCGAACAAACTCCGAGACCGCGCCCATCGTTTCGTGGAAGAAGATGCCCCACGTTGCGGAATGGATGAGGGCGCCGTAGTCGTCGCCAAGATCCACCTCAATCAGTTCAGCACCCGCGTGCCGAAGCTGTCGAAGTGACTCATGGAAGCGAGCTTCGACTTCCGGATCGACCAGATCGAGGAATTGCCTCGGTGCATAAGCCAGCCGGACGCCCGTCAGGTCGTGTCCGCCCTTGAATGACTCCCTGTCCCGTTCGCCGGTCACGACCTGATCAACCAGCGCGATATCTTCGACGCTGCGTGCAAACACACCGGTCGTATCGAGAGTATGGGAAATGGGGGCCACACCGGTGCGCGGCCATCGACCCGTCGTCGGCTTGAAGCCCACTACGCCAACAAGGGAAGCCGGCACGCGGATCGAGCCAACGGTGTCACCACCCAAAGAGGCCGGGACAATGCCGGCGCCCACAGAGGCGGCGGAGCCACTCGAAGAGCCTCCGGTCACCCGATCATGCGCGTGTGGATTCTTTACTTGCCCGAAGTCTCCGTTGCTGCCTGTCAAACCGAAGGACATCTCCACGAGGTTGTTCTTGCCGAGTACCAATGCGCCGGCATTCTTAATCGCGCGGACAGCATCTGCATCCTCTTCTGGTACGAAGTGGCGGAGGCCGCCGATCCCCAGGCTCGTTGCCAACCCCTTCGTCAAGTAACTGTCCTTCACGCCGATCGGAACGCCCAAGAGCGGGGCGGCCGAGCCGGCAGCGCGCGCTTTATCGGCGTCTCTTGCTGCGGCTAGGACGCCGGCTTCATCAACGCTGATGAATGAGTTGAGTTCGGTCTGCGTTCGCGCCTGCTGCAATAGGGCAGACGTGTAGGCCTCGGAGGTAACTTCGCCGCGGCTTATGGCAGCGGCGGCCTGGGCGAGCCCGAGCATAGTCAGGTCACTCGCCCCTGCCTGCGCGGGGCGGCTGGAGATATCGGTGGCGGCGGTTGTGTCGTTCATAAAAGCCTCGCATGAGCGGAATGATGTGCCGTTGTCATGGCCGCGCAGGGCGCCACCGCGATACCATTACGATCATCATATAACATGATGATCGTAATTCAATAGGCCAAATTCAGCCCGCAAGCAGAGCGCCCAACACGAGCGCGCCTTTCAGACGGTGCTAGAACCCTCTCCCGCAGTTATCGCGAACTGCGCATTTCTCGCCCAGTTGGTAGCCGTCACGCCTGCTTTTCAGTCGCGGCGAAAGCTCGTGTAGCAGGGGTCGCCGACGCCTCGTCCAAGTTACGATTTATTAATATACTGGTAGGTATAGTTATTCCATGTCGAGAGACATCAGTCCCACTGCTTAGCCTGGCTTCCCCTCCTACCTAAGCAAACTAAAGATGGATGACCCAAAGCCCGCAGGCTCCCCTTGCGGGCTTTTTATTTGCCGATACCAAGGAGGGCGCAGTACAGACTATTGAATCCTGTACGCCCCAAATGCTGCGATTTGATATGTGATAACCGACAGATTTCAAATGACATGTACAAACTAAGCGAACTGTTTGTGCGCATAGTCGGTGCCGGTGGCTCACCAAATCCACAAACCATGAAGCCCTGAAAGGTACGAACTATGAGGTTCTGTCCATTGATGGTCAGGCCGCCGCGGTTTGCATGTGCCTGCACCAACGATGGCGAATGGGGTGTCACCCGAGGAACGAGCTGGTGGCCATCCTGGTTACCATCTATTTTTTGCCTGTTGGCACCTGACAAGGGGCAGTACCGTGGCAACGAAAGACGCCAACGCGAAGAAAAAATGGGAGGCCGCGCGCGCCGAGCAGATGGCCCGGTCGTTTCTGGAGTCGGCGTGTTATCTGGATGACCTGGGCGAACTCAGGCAGTCGATATCGCTTTTGAAACGGGCGGCGTCGATGGGCAACATCGAGGCTCAGGTGAATCTCGGCGTTGCTTTGGCATTCGGCACTGGCATCAAAGCCGACCTGGAAGCATCGCGCCGGTGGCTCAAGCGGGCTGCCAGCCAGGGCAGCCCTCAAGCGGCCTATAACCTTGGCGTCGTTTATCGAAAGCATCGCGATCTGAGATCGGCCAAATATTGGTTTCAGCGCTCTCTTGAGCTCGGGGACGAGGACGCGCAAGAGGCCTTGGATCAAATCAGGATGACCCAAACAGGGGCGCAAGGTCCCCGGAAACGGTGATCGCTCTTCACTGAGGGCGCGCGTCTGTTTTTCTGGATTTGCACGTGGCGCCAACAGGGCTGGCGAGCTTTGTCACACTACGGCGAGGTTCTGCGGGCACCCTGGTAAACCGGCAGGGTGACGACATCGGCGAGGGCGTGAATCGGCTCGTTCGCGGCTGTCGCCGGTGGCGAAATGCCTGCCACGTATTGAAGGTCGAGTGCGCGGATCGCCTCGGTGACATAATCGATGAATACGCGGATCCGCGCCGGCAGATGCTGCCTGCTCAGGTAGCACAGGTAATGGCCGCGATCATCGGGGGCGTAGGACTCAAGGCAGGGGACCAGCCGCCCCTCGCGCAAATGGTCGGCGACTTGATAGCCGGCGAGTTGCGCCATGCCGACGCCGTCGAGCACGCTCTGCAGCACCAGCCCGACGTCGTTGAACGTACAGATCGATGGCGGCGCCAGCTTGCGCCGCTGACCGTCCACGTTGAACTCCCAATCGGCGATACGCCCTGACGCGGTGCGGAAGTTGATGCAGGTGTGGTTGGCCAGATCGTCCACACCCTGCGGCGCACCATGTCGCCGCAGATAGGCAGGCGAGGCGCAGACCAGCATCTGCATGGGAACCAGCCGCTTGGCGACGATCTGGCTGTCCTCGAGTTGGCCATCGCGGATGGCGACGTCGACGCGGTCGGTGGTGAAGTCGGTCGGACGGTCGTCGAGCAGCAGATCCAGCGTTATCTCGGGATAGCGGGCGCGAAAATCCGCCAGCAAGGGCGCCACGATCTGGCGTCCAAAGCCCATCGAGGCGCTGATGCGCAGATGTCCGCGCGGAGGCCCTGAACGCAGTTCGCGCATATCCTCAAGCGCCTGCACGATGCGCTGCACGCCCGGGTGGCAGTTTTCGTAAAACAGCTCGCCCTCGCGGGTCAGCGAGGTGCTGCGCGTGGTGCGAAGAAACAGCCTCGCGTTGAGCTGGGCCTCGAGCTTGCGGACACTGCGGCTGACCGCCGAGCGCCCGATGCCCAGGCGATCGGCCGCACGCGCGAAGCTCCCTTCGGCTGCCACGGCAATAAAGGCAACGACACCGGCATAACTCGCCGTGAAGCTGCACGCCAGCGTATCGGTGACATCGCCCTGCGGCTTGCCATCATGGTTGAGTGTCATAGGCGCGATACCTGCTGGTTTTCAAGCTGATGAGCGGACGGTGGCTCGCAGAGAGCCGCCATCGGCTCTCCCCGTACGGTCTAGTCGTATGGGGCGGCGCTGTTGTGACAGGAGCGGCGGGGCGGGGCCCTTCGCTTCACGGCGCACGCCACCCAAGGGACATAACATTGGTGCGTGACCGGCCATTAGATGTGTACCCCCATGCACCTACTGACGCCGACTCGCGTCACCTAGCATCGGCGAACAAGCGGCCGCGGTATCGCCTGCCGTTCCTGCGCATACCGCACCCGACCACGTTTAGACGGACGACAGTCGAGGTTCCTCATGAAAATCGTTGTGATCGGCGGCAATGGCCTGGTGGGACGAAACGTCGTTCGACGGCTCCGGGCTGGCGGACACGACGTCACGGCGGCTTCGCGCTCGACCGGCGTGGATATCGTCACCGGGGTGGGCGTTGACGAGGTGCTGGTCGGCGCCGACGTGGTGGTCGATGTCAGCAATTCGCCGAAGCTCGAGGGCGATGCTCCGCTGGCGTTTTTCCAGACCGCGGGAGTCAATCTGCTGCGTGCGGAAGCCGCGGCGGGCGTGAAGCACCATGTGTCGCTGTCGGTAGTGGGCACCGATCGCCTCGTCGATAGTCCGTATTTCGTGGGCAAGGCGATTCAGGAGGCGATGATCCAGCGCTCTGGCATCCCCTACACCATCTTGCACGCGACGCAGTTCTACGAGTTTCTTCTGCGCATCGTCGAGCTGAGCGTGTATGAGCAGGAGCTCAGTTTGTCGCCCGCTTATATCCAGCCGGTTGCCTCAGCCGACGTCGCCGTCGCGATGGCCGAACTTGCCGTACAGCCTGCGCGCAACCGCATGATCGAAATGGCGGGTCCCGATCGCGTGCGGCTTTCCGAAATCATCCAGCGCTTTCTCACCGAGATCGAAGCGCCGTATGACGTGGTCACCGATCCGCTTGCGCCGTACTTCGGTGCAACGCTGAAAGAGGACTCGCTGCTTCCACACGACGGCGCCCACCTGTGCACCACGAGTTTCCCTGCCTGGATCCATCAGTCCGAATACTGCGGCGCCGACTGGTAGTGAAAGACGGCACGCGTCGCGACCAATACGTCGCGATTGATGCCAGGCAAGCAACACCGCAGCGCTCTTGGCGTATCTACCGATGCTTGATCCCGTTGCCTAATCTGCAGGCTGACGAAGCACGGGAATACGCGCGATGAGCACCATCACCACGAAAGACGGTACGCAGATCTATTACAAGGATTGGGGCAGCGGCCCCGTCGTCACCTTCTCGCACGGATGGCCATTGAATGCCGATGCATGGGATGGGCAGATGCTCTTCCTGGCGCAGAACGGCTATCGCGTGATCGCACATGATCGCCGGGGCCACGGGCGTTCCAGCCAGTCGTCGCAGGGCAACGACATGAATGGCTATGCGGACGATCTCGCGGAACTGTTCGAAGCTCTCGATCTGCGCGACGTGACCATGGTCGGTCACTCCACCGGCGGCGGCGAAGTGGCGCGCTATATCGGCCGACACGGCACAGGGCGTGTAGCCAAGGCTGTTTTGATCGGCGCAGTTCCACCGGTCATGCTGCAGAGCCCGACGAATCCGGAAGGCCTGCCCTTGAATGTATTCGATGGCCTGCGCAGCGCCCTGCAGCGCGACCGTTCGCAGTTCTTCAAGGATTTCGCGCTGCCGTTCTACGGCGCCAACCGCCCCGGCGCGCAGGTCTCGCACGGTGTGCTGCTGCAGTTCTGGCAGTGGAGCATGCAGTCGGGGTTGAAGAATGCCTACGAGTGCATCAAGGCCTTTTCCGAAACCGACTTCACCGAGGATCTGGCCAGGATCGACGTGCCCACGCTGATCATGCACGGTGAGGACGACCAGATCGTGCCCATCGCGGCCTCGGCGCTGAAATCGGTGCACATGATCGAGGGCGCGCGCGGCATCTACTATCCGGGCGCACCGCATGGCATGACCACCACCCATCAGGATCAGGTCAACGCGGATCTGCTGGCTTTCCTCAAGCTCTGATCGTTGCCGTGGGCCAGGCCGGCGGTAGGTCGTCGACGATCATGCCGCCGGTCAGGCTCGTGCTGAGGAAAACAGCGGGACGCCAAGTTCGGACGCGATGCGCGCCAGCTTGTCCGGATTGCGCTGAACGAGTACGCGGACAATGCGGTCGCCGTCGGTTTCCACGGTTTGTACCGACTCCAGTGCGTCATGGATGTAGCGCAGCACGCTGAGCTCGCCATTGATCGAGGCCAGGTCGATGCGAAGTGCGCTCTTGTAGCGCAGATTGGATGCATAGAAGAGCTGCGCGATGCGCTGACCGCCAAGCAGCGGCCTGGGGAAACTGGTTTCCCTGCCGCCACCGTCGCCGATCAGTTCGGCCTGGTCGGCCAGCATCGCCTTCAGCAGCTTGAACTGTCCCAGTGAGAGTGCCTGCGCGAATCGTTCCACGATGCGACCGTGTGCCTCGGGCGATACGGCGTACTTGGGCTCTCCCTCGCGCAGCTGGGTCTTGGCCCGATGCACGATCTGGCGCGCGGCCGCTTCGTTCTTGTCGATCGTTTCGGCGATGTCGGCGTAGCCCACGTCGAAGATCTCGTGCAACAGAAACGCTGCGCGCGCTTCTGGCGAGAGGCGCTCGAGCATCGACAGCAGCGCCACGGAAACCTCGCCGTGACGTTCGTGGATCTGTTCGGGGGTGGCCGGGCCATCGCTCAGGATCGGCTCGGGCAGCCAAAGGCCGACATAGTGCTCACGCCGGGCCTTCAAGGAGCGCAACCTGTCGATCGCCACGCGCGTGGTGGCAGTCACCAGCCATGCTTCAACGTTGTTGACGGCCGCCTGATCGGTGCCGTGCCAGCGCAGCCACACATCCTGGACGACATCTTCGGCGTCGGCTACGGAGCCGAGCATGCTGTATGCAATCGCCTGCAAGCGGGGACGAAGACGATAGAAAGTGGCGTTGGCGTCGTTCACAGCAATGAGTGCCGAGCTGGCCCTTTTGACGTGGTAAACCCGAGTCACTGCGCGGCGCAAAGGGCGGCATATCGCGCAACGTCATGCCGGCCACGGGGATCGGAGGCCAGTATGCCGTATTTCGCTGGCTCCCAGCATCGGACTTCAGTCATAGCTCAACGCATGCCCGTGGCAAACACGAAGCATTGATGAGGGCGTCGATATCATGTGACGGGTGTCGCTGGCCATCGACGGCCAAGACGGATCTCTGCGCTGGATCAGCAGCAGTCCCCATGCACTGGTTCCGGCAGGGAAACACGGTAAGCCCCTCCAGCTACCTGCGATGCATCGGCCGCGTGAGGCATGATGCACGCGCCGGTGGCGCATACGAAAACGTTCGGGATAAGCCATGTCACAAATCAAACGAATTCTGCTGCAGACGACGATCCCTTACGCCGCCGACGATTGGCATATCGGTCGCTTCAGCCTGTTGCACGCGTATCTGGCCGGTCTGCGCAGCGACGACGGATCGCCGCTGTTCGAGGTCAGTGCGCGCGATCGGGATGCGCTCGGCAAGCCCGATAGCGTGCTGTCGCAACTGGACACTTCGGACATCGATGAGTTGTGGCTGTTCGCGGTCGACACCGGCGACGGGCTGACCACCGAGGACTGTGCGGCGATCGGACGCTTCCGCCAGCGTGGAGGCGGCATGCTGGTGGCACGCGATCATATGGACCTGGGCAGCTCGGTATGCACCCTGGGCGGCGTCGGTGCGGCGCACTTCTTCCATTCCAAGAATCAGGATCCCGATGCGTCGCGGCATCAGATCGACGACACCGTCACCACCAATATTTCCTGGCCCAATTATCACTCCGGCTCGAACGGCGACTTCCAGACCATCGAACCGAGTGAACCCATCCATCCCGTGCTGGCCGATCCGGCATCGCCGACGGGCGCGATCCGCTACTTGCCTTCGCATCCTCACGAAGGCGCGGTGGGCAAGCCTGAGCACGACGACACGGCGCGTGTCATTGCGACGGGGCGCAGCGCCGTCAGCGGACGATCGTTCAATCTGGCTGTGGCGTTTGAGCCATCGCAGTCCGGTGGCCCCGCCATGGCGCAATCGACCTTCCATCATTTTGCCGACTACAACTGGGATCCCTCCAAAGGCTCGCCGAGCTTTGTCAGCGAGCCACCCGGCAGTGGGCTTGCTCATTCGACCGATGCGCAGCAATCGATCAGACAATACATGAAGAACCTGGCCCAGTGGCTGGCTGGACGGATGCCTTAGCAGTTCATCGTTCGCGGTGCCCTTGCTGCTACTGCGTTGCGCGCCAGGTGCAACGGCGCCTTCATGCTGTCGTGTCCAGCCGATGACAACATGAAGGCGCACCACTCATTCGAGCAAGACATCGGCAGCAAGCCGATACTCAGCCTGCCGCTCCCTGCTTGGCGTAGATCGAGCGCGCAAACCACGTCTTGAAGTCCTGTTTGCCCAGCCGTGCGCCGTCGCCCGGCAGCAAGGTGCCCGGCTCCAGCACGGCACCGAAGTAGGGCGCCTTGGGATCGGCGATGACCTTGCGCGTATCGCCGATCGCCGTGAGGAAGCGCTGCACCCACTCCGCCATCGGCGCCTTGTCGGGGCCGCCAATTTCCACGATGCCGTTGGCCGGCGCGGCGAGCACGACGTCGGTGACGGCATCGGCCACGTCATCGGAGGCAATCGGCTGCATCAGCCCGCTGGAAATATGCAGCTCCTGTCCCTTGGTGCCGTCGCCGGCGATGCCGTTGAGGAATTCGAAGAACTGGGTGGAGTGGATGATGGTGTAGGGAACACCAGCAGCGCGTATCCCTTCCTCCTGGGCCACCTTGGCGCGGATATAGCCGCTGGCCGCAAAGGCGGGACGCCCGGTGCCCACTACCGACAAGGCTACGTGATACTTCACGCCTGCCTTTTTCTCGGCGGCGGCAAGGTTGCGTTGGGAGGTCTGGAAGAAATCCATCACCGCCTTGTCTTCGAACGAGGGCGAGTTGGACAGATCCACCACCACGTCCGTGCCCGCCATGGCCGCATCCAGGCCTTCGCCGGTAAGCGCATTGACACCCGTGGACGGCGCCGCGGGTACCGCCTCGTGACCGTGTTTGCGCAAGCGCTCGACGACCTTGCTGCCGATCAGTCCGGTACCACCGAGTACGACGATTTTCATGGGAATCCTCCAGTTTGCGTTGACGCCAATGGCGCCTCTTGGGTTGAGCTCAGGCGTGGCTGTCGGGTGTCGATAAACCGCTCGCGGATTCACCATGTTGAAGCGGCGCATGGATCGGTACGGTCATCAAGCCGCAGGTCGATAGCCATACTCGGGTAGGCGCGAAGCTGCCGTCTTCGTCCCCGGCACAAGGCGTGCGACACAGCCAGCCTCTCTCGATAGACGTTTCAGCGACGTCGCCTGTGACAGCATCGGAAGACTGATGCGCACAAGGCAACACGGCGAGCCTGCCAAGGTATCTAGTGGCAGCGCTGCATCGTACTTAGGCTGGGCTCCGGAGTGGCCCTACGCCGGCCACTTGCGCCATTCAAGAGGAAACCTCCATGCGCATGTTCAACACCTTAGGCCTGCTGTGCCTGCTCGCTTGCCCCGCCGTCATTACCCAACAAGCCTTCGCCCAGAGCTCTCCCGCCGCACCGCAGGCGCAGGTCTCGGACCTGATGACCAAGGCGCTCAAGGACTACCCGGGCAAGGAAGGCAAGATGATCCTTGTCACCTATCCGCCGGGTTCGGTGGATCCCGTCCATCGCCACTTTGCGCATGCCTTCGTCTATGTGCTTGAAGGCTCCATCGTGATGAGCCTGAATGGCGGCAAGGAAGTGACGCTGGGGCCGGGCCAGACCTTTTACGAAGGGCCGGAGGACAAACACACGGTGGGCCGCAACGCCAGCACGACGCAGCCGGCGAAGTTCGTGGTGTTTCTGCTGAAGGACCAGAACAAGCCAATACTCACGCCGGTGCAGTGAGTTCCCGCCGAGCTGAAGGGCTGATCGCGTCGCTCAGTGCGTCTCGCCCAGCCCCAGCCGGCCCGCCTGCGCCACCGCCTCGCCCCGCGAACGCGCGTCGAGCTTGCGCAGCACGGCGGACACATGGTGTTCGACGGTTTTCTCCGAGCGTGCGATGCGTCCGGCGATTTCGGTGTTGGACAGGCCCTGGGTGAGCAGGTCGAGGATCTGCAGTTCGCGCAGGGTGAGTCCGGCAGGGTTCGCCGAGGTGCTGGCACGCGGGCCGCGCGTGACGCCGCGCATGCCGGCGCGGCACAGCCAGTCGCGGCAACGCCGAAGGCTGGCCGTGGCTTTGAGTGACTCGAGTGTGGCCAGGCCTTCGGCGATGCCATGCTCGTCGCCCTCGAGCAAAGCCAGCGCGCGCTCGTAAGGGCAGCCCATGCCCTGCCAGGCCATGGCCGCTTGCTGCCACTGGCCATCGCGCTGCCACGCATAGTTGGCTTCGATCTCGCCCGGGCTCGAGCCGCCCAGCCCCATCCATCGACGCCAGAACAGCAGTTCGCCCAGCGCGCGCGGATCGCCCAACTCTTCGGCCAGTCGGATGGTCTCGCGCACGAAGGGGTCGTCGCCGGTCTCGTCGCCCGCCAGCCACGCGGCTTCAGCACGCGCTGAGGCTACCGGCGCGAGACGCTGCAGTTCGCCGGTGGCCCACGCCAGTTCGGTGACTTCTTCCAGCGCGGCGGCAGCACCGGGATCGCCCCGGCGCAAGCGGATCCGTGCCAGCACGGTGAGTGCGGGGATGCGCGTCACCGGCGTCACGTCGCTGCGCGTCAGCAATTGACTGGCGAGCTGGCCGGCGGCATCCCAGCGGCCCAATTCAAAATCGACGCGGGTCTGCAAGGCCACCACGTATTGCGACCATGAATCGAGATCGCGGTCGGAGAAATACACGGCGGCCTGACTGATATACCACTGGGCATCGGGATAATTGCGCGTGGTGACCGAGCTGCTGGTGAGGTTGGCGTAGGCGCGCGCCACGTGTTCGCCATAGCCGTGTTCGGTGGCGATGGCCAGACTGCGCTTGAGCATCTCCCGGCCATCGGGATGACCGTGCACGGCGCGCGCGGTGCCGACATTGTTCAAGGCATGCGCCAGCACTTCCGTGTTGCCTTGCTGCTCGGCCATCTCGATCGCGCGCTTGCCCCAGGCCACCGCTTCGGCGGTGCGATGCGACAGCATGCGCATCTGCGATCGATTGCTGAACGCCCATGCCAGCTCTTCGTCGGCATGGATGGACTCCAGCAACTGCGCGGCGCGATTGCCGTAGACCTCCGCTTCGGCATTGCGCCCGGCAAACCAATACATGCGCGATAGCCAGCGCAGCAAATGGCCTTCCTGGCGGTCGTCGCCCAGCTTCTGCCAGATCGCCAGCGCGGCCTCGTTGGAGTCGATGGCGCAGTCGATCTGGCTGGTGAGATAACACTGATAGGCGTGCCGCTCGAGCAGGTCGGCCCGCTCCTCGTCGGCCAGCCCGCCTGCATGCGGCAGCGCCTTGCCGTAGAGCCAGGCGGCATCGCAGTGCGCGCCATGCGCGGCGGCGTCGTCCGCGGCCTTGGGTGCGTACTTCATCACCGCCGCGCAGTCGCCTGCGCCGGCGGCGTGATGCACCAGGCGCGCGACGGCGACGCCATCCCCCAGCGTCTCCAGATGATGCAGCAGGCGTGCGTGCAACGCGGTCGCCACCGGCGCGGGCAGCGCCTGCTCCATCGAGATGCGCGCCAGTTCATGGCGCCACGCATAACTGCCGCCTTCGGCCACCAGCAATCCGGACGCGAGCGCGCCAGCCACGACTTCGTCGCTGGGTGCGAGCAGCGCCTCCACCAGCGAGACTTCGATGCGCGCCGGCACGATGGCGGCCAGATCCAGCAACTCGCGCACGGCCGGTGACTGCCGTCCTGCGCGAGCCAGCACGGCGTCGCGCACGGAGGCGGGCAAACCTTCCGCCGACAACGCTTCGGTGACAAAGAATGGATTGCCGGCGGTGGCTGCGAACAAACCTTCGGACGGATGGCCGGTGCGCCGCGCCATGTCCACTACGGCCGCCTCCGTCAGCGGCAACAAGGGCACGCGCACGGCGACTTCGCTCGGCAGGTCGCCGCACAGCATGCGCAGCGGATGCCGTGCGTCGAGTTCATCATCGCGATAGGTGAGCACCAACAGCGCACGCACACGTTCGATGCGCCGCGCCAGGTATTTCACCAGATCCAGCGTGGCGGCATCGGCCCAGTGCAGGTCTTCGAGCACCACCAGGGTGGTGCCATCGAGCTCCTGCAGATCGGTGAGCACCGAGGCAAATAGTTCCGCGCGACGGCCTTCGCGTCCGAGCAGATTGCGCGTCTTGCTGGTGAAGGCGTCGGCGATGTCGTAGAACGGCCCGAGCGGGCGGGGCGAAAACAACGCTTCGCACCCGCCGATCAGGACACGCCCATCGCTGTGAGTCGAAGCCAGGCATCGCGCCAGAGACGTCTTGCCGATGCCTGCTTCGCCATACACCAGTGCGGTGCGGCCTGAGCCTTGTCGCGCGAGCTCGAGAGCATCCCGAAGCCGCCGCAGGGCGTAGTCACGCTCGACCAGTTCCAACCTGCCATCCTCAACGCTGGATCAACGTTCGCACCGACCGGGGGGAGGGTGGGCGAAACCTGCATGGCGTCGTTCCGTCAGAGGAAATAGCGGAACGGTCGCCACGGTGCTCTATAAACCGTACGCGTCGCCGATGCACGACTGGCTCCCGCCATACTCAAATAGAAATAGGGGTTGAGTACGGAGATTTCGGTGATCTGATCTACAGGGAGCTCGTTACGGCGGGCCACCTGGCGAATCGCCTCGGGCGTGGGAGCATCGTAGACGCAAAAGGTCCGGGTCTTGTCCTCGCTGACGTATGAGTGCAGCCAGGTGACGCCTTCCTGGGCATTGGTATTGACGATCTCGACGCACTTGGCGGCGCCGCTGGCGTTGGTGGGCAGGGAAAGGCCGTTCGGGAAATAACGTTCGACGATATAGCGCGGCATGACATTGTCCTCGTAAGAATCGCGGCTTGGGCTCAAGCGGCGATCACAGGCTACGAGTTGGCATGCGCTGCAACATCGGGAGTTTCCCCCAATTTGCGCGGAGCCTCCCCTCATTTTGCGCGACCGGTGTTATCGCGGGTGTTTCATTGAAGCAACGATTTAGGGGGTCGATGGTCGCAATGCGAACTGCGACATGTGAGCTAAACGCAGTTTGCGCGAATGCGCAAAGTACGCCTTTTGGTCGATGCTGTTCCCGTCGAATTCGCTGTCACGACATAGAGAAACGTGGCGATCATGCCGCGTCGTTGCAACGACTTCACCGCCGCTTGGCCACGTCCTCTGCGCTCAGCGTGCCCTGCTGTCCACCGAAATGACTGACCACATAGTTCGACAGCGCAGCCACTTCGGCATCGGAATACGCACGACCAAACGAAGGCATGAACACCTCCTGGCCGCCGACATGCAGCGACGAGCCATTGAGGATGATCTGGGTGAGATTGGTGGCGTGCGGATCGCGCACCGAACGCAGCCCGGTGAGCATTGCGTAGTTGGTCTGGCGACCCTGGCCGCTTTCCAGATGGCAACCGGCGCAGGCGCCGACGAACAGTTGTTCGCCTGGGCTCGCCGTGGCGGCGGTCGCTGTGGGCGCCGCTGCAGCCGCGACTGGCGGCGCACCGCCTTGTTGGGGTTTCACATCGCGCAGATACGCAACCAGCGCGGCAAGATCCGAAGGCGTCAGGTGTTGCAGGCTGTAGCCCACCACTTCACCCATCGGCCCGGATGCGGTGCCGCGTCCTGCCGCATGCCCTTTGGAGAAGTAATCGATCAGCTCCTGGTCGCTCCATGCACCAATGCCATGCTCTTTGTCCGAGGTGATGTTGTAAGCCTGCCAGCCCTGCAGCTCGGCACCGGCCAATGCCTTGCTGCTGTTCATGGCGAAACCGACGTTGCGCGGCGTGTGGCATTCGCCGCAATGGCCTAGCGCCGTGGCGAGATACGCGCCGCGATTCCACGCTTCGGGCTTGCCTTGTTCGGGCTGGAAGCGATCCTTCTTGAGAAAGACGGCATTCCACAAACTCAAGGTCCAGCGCTGGTTGAACGGGAAGGACAGCTCGTTGGGCCGCGCCGGTGCATGCACGACCGGCAGGCTGGCAAGATAGGCCCGGATGGCGACGATGTCGTCTCGGCTCAAGGCCGTGTACGAGGTATAGGGGAAGGCGGGATACAGCGGCCGCCCTTGCTTGTCGACGCCGGCATGCAGTGCACGCACGAATTCGTCGTCGCTCCAGTCGCCGATGCCGGTTTCCTTGTCGGCGGTGATGTTGGACGAGTAGATGGTGCCGAATGGCAACTTGAACGCCACGCCGCCGGCAAACGGCTGGCCACCCGGTGCGGTATGGCAGCCCTCGCAATCGGCCGCGCGCGTGAGGTATTCGCCGCGCGCCATGGTGGCGGGGAGATCCGCCGGCACGCCCGCGCCCTGGGGCTGGGTGGCCTGTTCGTTGCCGCCATGGGTGACCGTGATCAGCGCGTACGCGGTGAACACGATGGCGATCAGCACGACGACGCCGACGATCGTTCCGATGATGCGCCCGATTTTCATGTGACTATCCCCGGCTGCTCAGCGACGCCACCCGGCGTGGATGGTGCAGGGTTCGCTGCCGACAGCACCGACTTGAGTGCGTTCTTGTCCTGCACCAGCGCCGAGCGATCGATCGGCAACGTGCGCAGACGCACGCCGGTTGCCGCAAAAATCGCGTTGGCCAGGCTGGGCATCGCCATCACCGTGCCGGTTTCGCCGATGCCGCCCGGTGTTTCCTTGCTGGGTATCAGGTACACCTCGATCGGCGGTGTCTGATTGAGGCGAAGCACGCGATAGTCGTTGAAGTTGCGCTGCTCTACGGCGCCGTCCTTCAAGGTGATGCCGCTGTACAGCGCTCCGCTCCAGCCGAAAATCACGCCACCCTCGATCTGCGCTTCGACGGTATTGGGGTTGATCACGGTGCCGCAGTCGACCACGGCCACCGCTCGCTTCAAGATCACTTCGCCCTGTGGCGTTACTTCGACGTCGGTGATCACGCACAGATAGCTGCCGAACGGTGCGGCCAAGGCGATGCCGCGGCCATGCCGTGCCGGCACGGTTTCGCGTCCCCAGCCAGATTTTTCGGCGGCCAGTTCCAGCACGGCTTTGGCGCGTGGGTTGTCAGCAAGGATTTCGCGCCGATAAGCCATCGGGTCCTTGCCCGCCGCATGCGCCAGCTCGTCGATGAAGCTTTCAACGACGAACACATTGTGGGTCGGCCCGACGCCGCGCCACCAGCCAATCGGTATCCCATTGGGCATGTCGTGTCGAACCCAGTCCACGCGCATATTGGGGATCTGGTAGGGAATGTCGGCGGCGCATTCGACCAGGTCCGAATCAAGGCCGTTCTTGCCCATCGCCCCGGGAGCGAACGTCGCCAGGATCGACGGGCCGGTGGTGCGATCCGTCCACGCGATCGGGTGCCCTTTATCGTCAAGCGTTGCGGAGATGCGATCGTAGTAGGCCGGCCGATAGCGATCCTGCGTAATGTCTTCTTCGCGCGTCCAGATGATCTTGACCGGATAGTCCACCGCGCGCGCAATCGCCACCGCCTGGCCGACGGAGTCTTCGAACAAGCGCCGGCCGAAGCCGCCGCCCATGTATTGGTTGTGGACCTGGATGCTCTCGGCAGGCAGGCCGGTGACTTTCATCGCCACGTCGACACAGCGTGCCGGTACCTGCGTGCCGACCCAGATGTCGCAGCCATCGGGGCGGACATGCACCGTGGTGTTGATCGGCTCCATCGTCGCGTGTGCCAGCAGCGGCAGCTGATACGTTGCGGAAACCACTTTCCCCTGGACCTTGTCCACCTGGCCTACTTCGCGTCCCAGGATGGGCGTGCCATGTTCGGACGCGTTGGCAAGATCCTTGTACAGCTGCTCCGTGCTGTAGCCGGCACCGGCACCTTTGTTCCACTGGATGGTGAGCGCTTCGAGGCCTTGCTTGGCCGCCCAGAAGTGTTCGCCGATCACCGCGACGGCGTTGTCGATCTTCACCACCTTGAGCACACCAGGTATTGCCAGTGCGCGCTTATCGTCCACCGATGCCAGCGTGCCGCCGAAGGTGGGGCAGGCCTGCACGGTGGCGACCTTCATGCCGGGCACGCGGATATCGATGCCGAACGGCAATGTGCCGTCGACCTTGGCCGGCGTGTCCACTCGGCGCAACGATTTGCCGATGAGTTGAAAGTCCTTGGGATCCTTCAGGGTCGGCTTGGTGGGCGGCGTCACGCTCGCGGCGGCATCAGCGAGCTCGCCGTAGCGCAGCGTGCGTCCGCTCGCCGTGTGCGTGACCACGCCGCGCGCCGCCGTGCACTGCGACGGATCCACTTTCCAGCGCTGCGCCGCGGCTGTCACGAGCATGGCCCGCGCGGCAGCGCCGGCATCGCGCAAGGTGGTCCAGCAGAAACGGATGGTGGTTGAGCCGCCGGTTGCCTGGTCACCGAGCAAGGGATTGGAATACAGCTTGCGATTGGGCGGTGCATGCTCGACGGTGATCTGATCGAGGCCGACATCGAGTTCTTCGGCCAGCAACGTGGCCTGCCCGGTATACGCACCTTGGCCCATCTCGATGCAAGGCATCACCAGTTGCACGCTGCCGTCGGTGTTCACGCGGACAAACGCGTTCGGCGCGAACTGCGGATGATCCGGCTCGAGGCGCGCGCCTTGTGTATATCCCCAAACCCGGCTGGCACCGCCCAGCCACATGAAGGCCACCACCAGTCCGCCCCGCTTGATCAGCTCGCGGCGTTCCGGGTTCGGCAACTCCAACTCGTTATCTACGCGTAGCATCATGGTGAACTCTCGGCAGTCAGCAGTGAACGGAGTGGCCGAACTCAGACGATCGTTTGCGGCAGCGTCAATTGGCCGGTGGCCGCCTGTTTGATGGCAGCGCGGATGCGCACATAGGTGCCGCATCGGCAGATATTGCCGGACATGGCCGCATCGATATCCGCGTCGGTGGGCGTGGGCTTTTCAGCCAGCAACGCCGCGGCCGACATGATCTGCCCGGTCTGGCAATAGCCGCACTGCGCCACCTCGATACCCAGCCATGCCTGTTGCACGCGCTTGCCCAGGTCGGTGGCGTTGAGTCCTTCGATGGTGGTGATCTTCTTGCCGACGGCACCGGTCACCGGCAGCACGCAGGAGCGCACGGCCTGGCCATCCAGATGCACGGTGCAGGCGCCGCATTGCGCCATGCCGCAACCGAACTTGGTGCCATTGAGTCCCAGCACATCACGCAACACCCACAGCAGCGGCATGTCCTCAGGTACGTCGACCTGGGTGTCCTGGCCGTTGATGGAAAGGACGATCATCGGGCTCTCCTTGACGAGACGAGTTCACCGTATTGGGCAACACGCTGGACCACAGGCGGTGACAAGGTCGCGCGGCGCTTGGACGCGACGATGTTCCTCCCGCCGAACGAAAGATCAAGTGAAGGGAGATCCTGCGATCAAGCGTCTATGCACTGGCAGACTACACCGGCTTTGACGCAGCATCGACGTGCCGCGTTGCTGACTTCACGCCATGAATGTCGCCCAGGAATTCGATTCGCTCTACCGCGCCGCCAAGGCGTTGAAGCTCGATCGGGGCACGGGCGAGGCTGCCCTGGTCACCATCACCCGCACGCGCGGTTCCACCTTCCGCCGCGCCGGCGCAAGCATGCTGGTGCATCGCGACGGCAGCATGGTCTGCGAACTCTCGGGCGGCTGCCCGCAGCGTGATATCGTGCTGCGCGCGCAACATGCCATGGATTACGCCGAGGCCGCGCTGGTGGCCTACGGTCGCGACAGCAATTACGACGTGATGATTGAAACCGGCTGCGGCGGCGAGCTCGAAGTGCTGATCGAACCGTGGCACGAAGCGGGCGACCTGCAGTTCCTCGATGCCATCGCCGAGCTGCATGCCAGGCGCATGCCCGGCGTCATGGCCTCGCTGTTCGCGGTGGATGGCGGCGCGATTGCACGTCGTCCCCTGCGTCTGGTTCGCGGCAGCGGCAGCCTGTGGACCAACATCGGGCAGGCTGCACTCATGCAGCAGGTTCTTGCGAACCTGACCACGCAGGCCGTCGCTTCGGGCAGTGCCGTCACGCGCCAGGTGGACAACGAAGGGCAGCGCTACGACGCACTGCTGGAAACGCTGCGGCCGCCGCATGCGTTATTAATCGTGGGTGATAGCGCCGGTGCGGAGCTACTGGCTCAGCTCGGCCATCAACTGGGCTGGCGCACGACCATGGTGAGTACGCGCGAAGTCGCCGATCGCGCGCCCGATGGCGTGCAGCGCGTCTACAAAACTCCCGCAGCCCTGCTCACGGACCTGGTACTGGACCCGCAGACCTCGGTGGTGGTCATGACCCATCGGCTGGAGCTTGACCTAGCGTATGTCGCGCCTCTGCTGGCAACGCCGGTGCGCTATATCGGCGTGATCGGCTCGCGCCAGCGTGCGGGTCAGGTACGAGCGGCCTTCCCGCAGGCCGACGACAGGCTGCATGTTCCAGCGGGCCTCGATGTCGGCTCAGAGACGCCGCAGGAAATCGCACTGGCCATCGCCGCGGAGATACTGGCTCTGCGCAACGGTCGCAGCGGTGGCTCGCTGGTGCATACGCAGACGTCCATACACCCGTGACCGCGACGACGGTTCCAACGGCAGCGGTGATCCTCGCGGCGGGGGAAGCCCGTCGCTATGGCAGCCCCAAACAGCTGCTCTCCATCGACGGCGTACCGATGGTCAGGCGCATCGCCGGCAACGTGCTGGCGGCCGGATTGAGTCCGGTCATGGTGGTCGTCGGTTCGCGAGCGGAGCGGGTGGTCGACTGCCTCAATCAAATGGCCGTCCATACGGTGGAAAACGCCCAGTGGGCCAGCGGCATGGGCAGCTCCATCGCGTCCGGCGTCAAGGCGCTGATGATGCAAGCGGCGCCGCTTCAATCGGTCATGGTGATGCTGGCTGATCAACCCGCCATCCGCGTTGTGGATCTGGAGCGCATGCTTGCAAGGCATGCGCAGTCGCCAGATCGCATCCTCGCCTGCCAGCACGAGGGTCGATTCAGTCCGCCATGCATTTTCCCCTGGAGCCATGCGGGCGAGCTTGCAGCGCTGGATGGTGCGAAGGGTGCACACGTGCTGCTGGAAAGGCACGCAGCCCTGGTCGATGGCTTCCACTTGCCCGCGGCGTTCTTCGACATCGATACGCCCGAAGACTACGCCGCGTGGGAAGCGCAGCGCGGCATGAACCCGATGGATGCATCCAGCTGACGCAGCCGGAATCTCAGGCAGCGTGCTGGCGCGCGCTGCGTGGCGGCATGCCGGTCCAGCGCTTGAACGCGCGACGGAACTCGCGCGGATCGCTGAAGCCGATTTCCAAACCGATTTCGGCCACGCTGAGCGAACCGCCGTGCAGCAATTCCAGCGCGCGTTCGGCGCGCACGCGGTCGTGGATTTCACGGAATACCCGACCGCCTTCGGCCAGCCGGCGGCGCAGCGAGCGTTCGCTCATATTGAGCATGCGCGCCACATCCGGCAGACGCGGTTGATGGCGCAAGTGACTGCGCAGCAGGCGTTCCACCGATGCGACCACTTCTTGCTGCGGCCCTTCGATATCGTGCTGCTGCGTGCACAAGGCCAGCGCCTGTTGCGCCGTCAGCGGGTTGTGCGAGGGCAGCGGATGTTCCAGCCATTGCGCCGCGATCACCACGCGATTGTGGCGTGCGCCAAACAGCAGCTCGCACTGGAAGAAATCCGCATAGTCCTGCACGTGCGCCGGACGCGGATAGGTCAGCTCCAGTCGCAGCGGACGAAACCCGGGACCGGCCAGCTCGCGCGCGATCGCCAGCGAGCTGGCAAACAATTCCTCGCACAGGAAAGGCAGCAGCGGCGCGTCATTGAAGCGCGGCCACACCGCCAGCGCCACTTCGCGCGGACCCACCACTTCGAAACTCACGTCGACCAGGCTGCCGCTCACCCGATGATGGGCGATGCCCACTTTCATGGCGTCGCCGAAGGTGGCCGAGGTCATCATGGCCAGTCCGAGCAGGCCAAAGCTGCCCAGCGTCTCACCGCGTCCCACCGCCAAGCCCAGGCCCGGCTCGCCGGTGGCCTGCAGCGCGCGACGGATCACCGAATGCGCCTGCCGGTAGGAAACGCGCAGGGTAGGGTCGTTCAATTGCTCGCGGGTCAGCCCCGAGCCGGCGAACCAGCCGTCGCAGCGTTGTCCACGCGACAGGGCCAGCTGGGTCAGGTGCACCAGGATGTTCGGTGGCGTTTCGGCCACCGTGTAGCGCGCGTCGGCGCCCAGTGGCGCCGCAGCGGCATCGTCGGTGACCTGGCTGACGACAGCGGACGTCATGAAACGTGGCTCCCACCCCTGAGAGCGCCGGATGATCCGGCGTGATCGCTTGATCTATATCATGGCCTCGCCGCCAACGCCTTATGCAATGCACAAGGCCGGCGTCGCCGCTGCCCGGGGAGAACGCCGATGAACACGCTTTTGCTTGCCTGCCGCCGCGCCGCCTGGCTGGCCCTGCTGCCGCTGGCGGCCTGCGCCCCGGTGCAAACCCCGGTGGCCAAGGTGTCGCCTGCCGGCGCCCGTTCGGTGGCCACCTCGCTGCAGACGGCCGAGCTGCTGCCGGCTGCGCCCAAGGCCGGCACGCCCCGCTACGAGGCCGACCGCCAGATCTTCCTGGCCACCCGCAAACTGCAGGACTCACCGCGCTGGCTGCTGGCACAGCAGGACGTGGACTACGCCACTCCCAAGCTGATGGGCGATTTCAGCTGCGCCATGGGCGTGCCGCTGGACGCGGCGCGGCTGCCCAAGCTCACGGCGCTGGTGGATGCGACCAGCAATGCTGCCGATGCCTCGACCGCGCCGGCCAAGAAAGCCAATCAGCGCCAGCGGCCGTTCCTGATCGACCAGGGCGCGACCTGCCAGTCCACCGTGCAGATTTCGCACAGCTTCGACTATCCCTCCGGCCATGCCACGCGCGGTTGGGCGGTGGGCCTGGTGCTGGCCGAGCTGGCGCCCGATCGCGCGACCGAGCTGCTGCTGCGATCCCGCTCCTACGGCGACAGCCGCGTGGTCTGCGGCGTGCACAATCTCAGTGCGATCGAGGCGGGCGCGATGAATGGCGCTGCCGTCGTTGCCGTCCTGCACGCATCCCCAGCGTTCCAGTCCAGCCTTGCCGACGCCAGGCAGGAATTGGACGCCTACCGCCAGGCCAACCCCAGCACGACCAGCCCCCAGTGTTCCGCGCAAAAGGCCTTGATCGAGCCCACACCGTACTGAGCACGCGAGGCGGCGTAAGCTGCCCACCTGGATCGCTGCGACATGCCACGGAGACGAGTGCATGGATCAGGAGGCTGGCTCCACGTTCGACGTGTTGATCATCGGTGCCGGTCTGTCCGGCATCGGCATGGCCTGCCATCTCGCCATGGATCATCCGCAGCTGCGCGTGGCGCTGATCGAACGGCGCGCCGCGATGGGCGGCACCTGGGATTTGTTCCGCTATCCCGGCGTGCGCTCGGACTCGGACATGTTCACCTTCGGCTACGCCTTTCGCCCCTGGCATGCGCTGGATGTGATGGCCGACGGCGATGCCATCCGCAACTACGTCATCGACACCGCGCGCGAATACGGCGTGCACGACAAGATTCACTACGGCTTGAAAGTGCTCGCCTCCTCATGGTCAAGCGCACAGCGCCTGTGGCGCGTGCAGGTGCTCGACGAGTCGCGCGGCGAAACGCGCGACTTCACCAGCCGTTTCCTCATCGTCTGCACCGGCTACTACAACTACGATCGCGGCTACCTGCCGGCTTTTCCCGGCGTGGATAGATTCCAGGGCCAGTGCGTGCATCCGCAGCAGTGGCCGTCCGGGCTGGATTATCGCGACAAGCGCGTGGTGGTGATCGGCAGTGGCGCAACGGCGGTCACGCTGGTGCCGGCGATGGCGGGAGACGCCGCACACGTGACGATGCTGCAGCGCTCGCCCAGCTACATCCTGTCGTTGCCGCGCTACGACAAGATCTCCGCGGTGCTGCAAAGCTTTCTGCCGAAGTCGCTGGTGTTTCGCATGGCGCGACAGCGGAATATTTTTCTCACGCGGCTTATCTACAAGGCCGCGCGACGCTGGCCGGAAAAAGTGCGCGCATTCCTGGTCTCCGGTGTGCGGCGCCAGCTGGGCGAGGGTGCCGACATGCGGCACTTCACGCCCGTCTATGAGCCGTGGGACCAGCGCTTGTGCGTGGTGCCGGACGGCGACCTGTTTGCCGCGATCAGGAGCGGCAAGGCCTCCGTCGTCACCGATGGCATCGCCACGTTCACGGAGCGCGGCATCCAGTTGGCATCGGGTGAGCATATGGATGCCGATATCGTCATCACGGCCACCGGGCTCAACATGCAGACGCTCGGCGGCATGAAGCTCGACGTGGACGGACAGCCGCGCGTGATGGGCGATCTGGTCACCTACAAAGGCGTGCTGCTGCAGGACACGCCCAACTTCGCCTGCATCTTTGGCTATACCAATGCGCCGTGGACGCTCAAGGCAGATCTTGCGGCGAAATACGTGTGCCGCCTGCTTGCCTATATGCGCGAATGTGGCGCGGAAGTGGTGACGCCGCGTGCGCCGGACGATGAGCGACAGGGCGAATCGATCATGGCTACGCTTACCTCCGGCTATGTGCAGCGTGGTGCGCCGGTGTTGCCCAAGCAGGGGCGTGAGCTGCCCTGGCGGGTGTCGAACAACTACGAGCGCGATTGCGAGATGCTGCTCAAGCAGCCGGTGGCGGATGGGGCGTTGGAGATGGTGACGGTGCGATAGCTTCTTGTGGGAGCGCACCCTGTGCGCGACAACCTCACGGAGCGATACCGACACGGCGCCGCAGTCGCGCACAGGGAAAACCGATTGAACAACTATGAGCGCGATTGCGAGATGTTGATCAGGCAGTCGGTGGCGGATGAGGCGTTGGAGCTGGTGACGGCGCCATAGCTTGTTGTGGGAGCGCACCCTGTGCGCGACAACCTAACGGAGCGATACCGGCACGGCGCCGCCGTCGCGCACAGGGTGCGCTCCCACAGGGGAGAACCTAGCGCATTAAGGACGCTGCACCGCCTTCTTCCACTGCATCACCCACCCTGTGAGATCCGCAAACTGCTTGTCCTGCCCCTCGCGCATCGACATGCCTACCGCCGCACCCGCCACGCGACCCGACGGATCGATCAACATCAGGGTCGGATAAATGCTCACGCCCAGCGTATCGATCAACGCCTGCCCGTCGTGCAGCACCGGCCAGCTCAAACCACGATCGGCCACGAACTGGCGCGCCGTGGCAGCGTCTTCATAGGTGATGGCGACAAAATTCATGTCAGCGTTCGCGTGCGCATAAGCATTGAGCACCGGCACTTCGGCAATGCACGGCGCACATTCGGCGAAGAAGAAACTCACCAGCGTGTAGCGACCGCGCAAATCGCTGAGCCGCTGCGTATTGCCTTTGAGCGACGGCAACTCGAACGGCGGGAAGGCACTGCCGCGCCCAAACGAAAAGCGACCCGCGCCCGTGCTCGTGCCCGGCGGCCGCAAGCGCAGCATCGCGGCATTGGCCTTGCTGTCCATCGTGCTGCTGTAACTGCGGCCCTAGCCGAGCTGCTGCGCGAACGCGGCATAGCTCAGCGGCTTGCCGGCAGCGTCGAGGTAATGGACGTCGGGTGAGGGACCCAGCTGCAAGGTGGCGACGAAGCCTTGCTCACTGCTCCGCGACTCCGCTGCGTGCAGCGGGAAGAACATAAGCGCAAGGGCGAACAGACCAAACAATCGCGAAGCATGCCGCATGCGGGCTCCCTTCGAACAAGTGGGCCGGCGCAGTTGCGCCGGCCCGTAGTGCGCTTACTCGCCGATGGTGAGCAGCGAGGCGTTGCCGCCAGCGGCGGTGGTGTTGATGGTGAGCGTGCGCTCGCCGGCAAAACGCAGCAGGTAGTGCGGGCCGCCGGCCTTCGGGCCGGTGCCCGACAGGCCTTCGCCGCCGAACGGCTGCACGCCGACCACCGCGCCGATCTGGTTGCGGTTGACGTAGCAGTTGCCCACGCGCGCACGGCTCTGGATGAACTCCACCGTGTCGTCGATGCGGCTGTGGATGCCCAGCGTGAGGCCGTAACCGGTGGCGTTGATCTGGTCCACCACGTTCGGCAGCTCGTCGGCCTTCCAGCGGATCACGTGCAGCACCGGACCGAAGATCTCGCGGGTCAGCGTGGCCAGGCCCGGGATTTCATAAGCACGCGGCGCGAAGAACGTACCGTTGCCGGTGGTGGCCGGATCGAGTGTGACCTCGCCGATCTTCTTCGCTTCCTTGTCCATGCGCGCGGCGTGGTCGACCAGGATCTTCTTCGCATCCTCGTCGATCACCGGGCCCACGTCGGTCGACAGCTGGCCCGGATCGCCCACCTTCAGCTCGGCCATCGCGCCGGCAAGCATGGCGTTGACCTTGTCGGCGATGTCTTCCTGCACGAACAGCACGCGCGCGGCGGAGCAGCGCTGGCCGGCGGACTGGAACGCCGAGGAGATCACGTCCTTGACGATCTGTTCCGGCAACGCGGAAGAGTCGGCGATCATCGCGTTCTGGCCGCCGGTTTCGGCGATCAGCGCGGCAATCGGCGCATTGCGTGCAGCAAGGGCGCGGTTGATTGCCCACGCGGTTTCCGTCGAGCCAGTGAACGCCACGCCAGACACGCGCGGATCGCGCGTCAACGCGGCACCAACCGTGGCGCCATCGCCCGGCAGATACTGCAGCACGTCGGCCGGAACGCCAGCGTCATGCAGCAGCTTCACGGCGACGTAGCCGATCAGGCTGGTCTGCTCGGCGGGCTTGGCGATCACGCTGTTGCCGGCGGCGAGTGCGGCGCTCACCTGGCCAAGGAAAATCGCCAGCGGGAAGTTCCACGGGCTGATGCAGACGAACACGCCGCGGCCATTCAAGAACAGCTGGTTGCTCTCGCCGGTGGGACCGGGCAACTGTTCCGGATGGCCAAACAGGCGGCGCGCCATGGTCGCGTAGTAACGCAGGAAGTCGGCCGCCTCGCGGATTTCGGCAATGGCGTCGGGCAGGCTCTTGCCCGCTTCGCGCACGCACAGTGCGATGAATTCGCCGCGACGCGCTTCGAGCTGCTCGGCGGCGTGCTCGAGAATCGCCGCGCGGCTGGCAGCCGGCAGACGATCCCACGCGTGATGCGCGCTCACCGCATTGGCCAGCGCCTTGTCGACCGTCGCGCTATCGGCGGTGACATAGCTGCCCACCACCTGGCGACGATCGGCCGGGTTGGTCACCTGCACGGTGGCGCCGGTGCTCTTGGCGCCCGGCACCAGCGGCTCGGCGTTCCACGGACCGCTCTTGCTCTGGATCGCCTCGGCGAGGGCCTTCAGTTCGTTGTCGTTGGAGAAGTTGACGCCCATGGAATTCTTCCGCAGTTCACCGTAGAGATTCACCGGCAGGGGGATGCGCGGGTGAGGGATGGAGGCAAAGGAGCGCACGGTCTCGCAGGGATCGGCGACCAGTTCGCGCACCGGCAGCGTTTCGTCGACCACGCGGTTGACGAAGCTGGTGTTGGCGCCGTTTTCGAGCAGGCGGCGCACCAGGTAGGGCAGCAAGTCTTCATGCGTGCCCACCGGCGCGTACACGCGGCACGGCACGTTGAGATTCTGCTTGCCGATCACTTCGGCATAGAGGTCCGTGCCCATGCCGTGCAGGCGCTGGTATTCGTACGGACGGTTCTGCGCCAGGTGATGCACCGCGGCGATGGTGTGCGCGTTGTGCGTGGCGAACTGCGGGTAGATCAGCGCCACGCCGGCGTCGAACAGCTTGCGTGCGCACGCCAGGTACGACACGTCGGTGTTCGGCTTGCGCGTATACACCGGATAACCGGCAAGACCGTTTTCCTGCGCGCGCTTCACTTCCGCGTCCCAGTACGCGCCCTTGACCAGGCGCACATACCAGCGACGGCCACTGGCGCGTGCCGTTTCGATCAGCCAGTCGATCACGAACGGGGTGCGCTTGGCATAGGCCTGCACGACGATGCCGAGGCCGTTCCAGCCTTCCAGCGACGGATGTGCGAACACGTCGCCGAGAATATCCAGCGACAGTTCCAGACGATCGGCTTCTTCCGCATCGACGGACAGCGCGATGCCGTTCTTCATCGCCAGCTGCGACAGTTCCAGCAGCTTGGCGGTGAGGTCGCGGCGGGCGATATCGCGCTTGGCCACTTCGTAGCGCGGATGCAGCGCGGAGAGCTTCACCGAGATCGACGGCGCATCCGTGTGGTTGGCGAACGGACCGCGCGAACCGATCGCGGCGATGGCGTTGCGGTAGTCCTGCTGATAACGCTCGGCGGTTTCGCTGGTGAGCGCCGATTCGCCCAGCATGTCGTAGGAATAGCGATAGACCGCATATTCCTTCTGCGCGCAACGATCCAGCGCCTCGCCGATGGTGCGGCCCATCACGAACTGGTGGCCCATGATGCGCATGGCCTGGCGCACGGCGAGGCGGATCGCCGGTTCACCCGCGCGACCCACCAGGCGACGCAGCGCGCCGGTGAAATCGTGGCGCGTCTCTTCCGACAGCGTGACCAGCTTGCCGGTAAGCATCAGGCCCCAGGTCGACACGTTGACGAACAACGACTCGCTCTGGCCCAGGTGCTTCTTCCAGTTCGCATCGCCCAGCTTGTCGCGGATCAGCTTGTCGGCGGTGGTCTTGTCGGGAATGCGCAGCAGCGCCTCGGCCACGCACATCAGCAGCACGCCTTCTTCCGACGACAAGTCGTACTGGCGCATGAAGGATTCGACGGCGCTCTGGTCCTTGGCGCGTACGCGCACCCGGGTGACCAGTTCGGCGGCCAGGTCGATCACCTTTTCGCGCTCGACCGGCGGCAGGGTGGCCTGGGCCAGCAGGTCGTTGACCGCTTCGGTCTCGTCGCGCAGCCAGTTGGCGGTGATGCGCGCGCGTGCCGGCTCGACAGCGGTCGGCAATTCGGGGCTGAGAATAGGTTGTGTCACAGGGTTTTAGCCGAAACGTGATGGGGCGGGGAATCGCGGGATTGTACGCGTGGGGGCATACGCACGCGACCGTACGTGGTGCTGCGGTGCGGTAGGCGGGCGCCGACACCTTATATATGGGCGGGATTGGCGGTTGGGTAGTAGGCGGGGGCGAGGAGTGAGGGCGTGAAGACCAGCCACCCGGACCTGACGTACGGTCGTGCGACCCATGGGATCTCACGCGAGGCGTGTGGCAAACCGTCGCACCCGGTGCGCGGCGTCAGGTCGCCAGCGTGGGCGCCGTCGTCGCGCCGTCTCTATCCCCATGACAATCCACGCAAACGCGCTGAGATCAAGCTGACACAATGATCAGTGCGCACATCCTTGCGCATTCATCCCTGCTTCAAATCAAGCACATGCGTCATTCTTGCTCCCCGACGCGGTCGCGGCCTATCATGCTTGGGTTCCAGGCACGCCGGGTTCTCATGATCGTGCTTCGACCAGCAGCAGCCGGCTTGCCGTGCGCAACGATGTGGCTCAAGCCCAATCGTGCACTGAGCCGTCGCGACCTGCGTCGATTGATCGGAGTTCTGGCGGCGCTGGCGCTGACGACGGCCGTGTTGGGAGCATGGCAGGGGAATGTCTTCGCTCCTTTGTTTGCACTGGTCGAGTCCTCCGCGGTGGCTTTCGCCCTTGGCGTAGCCTGGCGGGCCGGCGACCGCAGCGAACGCATCACCCTCGACGAGTCGTCGCTGGAGGTGCAATCCCTGCCAGGTCGTCGCAGTGCGCGCTTTCCCACGTATTGGGTGCGCGTGAAACTGCGGTCCGGTCAGGGGAGGGCGCGTCTGCTGCTGACGTCGCACGGACGCGAGCTGGAAATCGGTAGCTTTCTCGGGGAAGAGGAGCGTGCCGAGCTGTCAAGGAAACTCATGGTGTTGCTGGCGGAGCTCAACCAACAGCAGCGCAGGTAGGTTCAACAAAGGTGCAAACATGACATCTGGCGGCATCAAGCCTGGCAGCATCAAGCGAGCAGTAGCGGCAAGCGCGCTCTTCGCTCTCACCATGTTCGGCGGCGTGGCCCTGGCCAATCCGCAGCCAGGGCAGTTGAACATGACCCGCGGCGCGTCGACCTGGTCGCCCGAGGCTTACTTCCTTAACAACGTTGCCCTCGGCGTTTGCGTCGTGATCGGCATCCTTGTGTTCGGCGCGATGTTCATCGCGATGTTCCGCTTCCGCAAATCGCGCGGCGCGGTCGCCGAAAAGTGGTCGCACAACACGACGCTCGAGATCGTGTGGACCACCATCCCCGTGATCATTCTCATCGTGCTGGCCTATCTCGCCACGGGCGGCCTGCGCACCTTCGCCGACACCACCGGTTCGGAGATGACCGTCAAGGTCACCGGTTACCAGTGGAAGTGGCGTTACGACTATGTCGAATACAAGGGCAAGGCGATCGACAAGGTCGGCTTCATGTCCAAGCTCGATCGCGAGAGCGACGAGACGCGCCAGCTGCATTCGGGCCTGGACCCGAACGCGGTGAAGGTCGACGGTTACAACACCTACCTGATCAATGTGGACAAGCCGCTGGTGGTGCCGGTGGGCACCAAGATCCGCTTCGTGATCACCGCCGGCGACGTGATCCACTCCTGGTGGGTGCCGGCGCTGGGCTGGAAGATGGACGCCATCCCGGGCATCGTCAACGCCGCCTGGACCAACATCATCGAGCCGGGTGTGTATCGCGGCCAGTGCGCCGAGCTGTGCGGCCAGGATCACGGCTTCATGCCGATCGTGGTGCAGGCCTTGCCGAAGGCCGAATTCGAAAAATGGCTGGCCGATCAGCAGGCCGAGGCGAACAAGCCGCAGCAGCCGGCGCAGCCTGCCGCTCCGGCGGCAGCTTCCACCGCTGCCGCGCCCGCCACGGCGCAGGCAACCGACGCACCTGCTTCCCAGGGCCACCAGGGCTAATCGCCCATCACAGCATTCGTATTTAGGTAGAGGTGCAAGGCATGGCCCACGCAGCTACACACGATCACCACGACGACCATCACGGCGCGCCGAAGAATTTCTTCGTGCGCTGGTGCATGTCCACCAACCACAAGGACATCGGCACGCTGTACCTGGTGTTCTCGTTGCTGATGTTCTTCATCGGCGGCAGCTTCGCGATGGTGATCCGCGCGGAATTGTTCAAGCCCGGCCTGCAGCTGGTGCAGCCGTACTTCTTCAACGAAATGACCACCATGCATGCGCTGGTCATGATCTTCGGCGCGGTGATGCCGGCCTTCGTGGGCCTGGGCAACTGGATGATCCCGCTGATGATCGGTGCGCCGGATATGGCGTTGCCGCGCATGAACAACCTGTCGTTCTGGATCTTGCCGTTCGCCTTCTCGCTGCTGCTGTCCACGCTGTTCCTGCCCGGCGGTGGCCCGGCCGGCGGCTGGACCATGTACCCGCCGCTGTCGCTGCAGGGTGACTCGGTCGCCTACCTGGTGTTCGCCGTGCACTTGATGGGTATCAGCTCCATCATGGGCGCGATCAACATCATCGCGACCATCCTCAACATGCGCGCGCCGGGCATGGATCTGCTGAAGATGCCGGTGTTCGTGTGGAGCTGGCTCATCACCGCCTTCCTGCTGATCGCCGTGATGCCGGTGCTCGCCGGTGCGGTGACCATGCTGCTCACCGACAAGTACTTCGGCACCAGCTTCTTCAATGCGGCTGGTGGCGGCGACCCGGTGCTGTTCCAGCACATCTTCTGGTTCTTCGGCCACCCCGAGGTCTACATCATGATCTTGCCGGCCTTTGGCCTGGTCTCCGAGATCATCCCGACCTTCGCGCGCAAGCCGATCTTTGGCTACAAGGCGATGGTGTTCGCCATTGCCTCCATCGCGTTCCTGTCGTTCATCGTGTGGGCGCACCACATGTTCGCAGTGGGTCTGCCGCTGGGCGGCGAAATCTTCTTCATGTACGCCACCATGCTGATCGCGGTGCCGACCGGCGTGAAGGTGTTCAACTGGGTCAGCACCATGTGGGGCGGCTCGATGACCTTCGAAACGCCGATGCTGTTTGCCATCGCGTTCGTCATCCTGTTCACCATCGGCGGCTTCTCCGGCTTGATGCTCGCGCTCGCGCCGGCTGACTTCCAGTATCACGACACCTACTTCGTGGTGGCCCACTTCCACTACGTGCTGGTGACCGGTGCCATCTTCGCGATCATCGCGGGCGCCTACTACTGGCTGCCGAAGTGGACCGGCCACATGTATTCGGAAACGTGGGGCAAGATCCACTTCTGGAACAGCGTGATCTGGGTGAACGTGTTGTTCTTCCCGCAGCACTTCCTGGGCCTGGCCGGCATGCCGCGCCGCATCCCCGATTACAACGTTGCGTTTGCCAACTTCAACATGATCAGCTCGATCGGCGGCTTCCTGTTCGGCGCCTCGCAGTTGATCTTCCTCGGCGTGATCGTGCACGCGGTGTGGTTCTCCAAGAAGAAGGCACCCGATCGCGTGTGGGAAGGCGCCAAGGGCCTGGAGTGGACGCTGCCGTCGCCGGCGCCGTATCACACGTTCGATGTGCCGCCGGTCATCCATGATGACGAACTGGCACACGGTCACGTCGAAGATTGATCCAAGCATTGCCGCTCCGGTGTCGCGCCGGAGCGGAAGGAAGCGAAGCGATGAACCAGCCGTCCATGACAACGATCGAGCAAGCCCGCAAGAAAGGTGTGCGACTCACCGTCACGGTGGTTGGCACCATCGCCTTTGCGATCTTCGTGCTCTCGTTGTTGCAGGGGCTGAAGTACTCCTGACGCAACCGCCGTATTCCTCCGCGGTGCCGAGCGGCATCACGGGTTGCAGCCCGGGCGACCATTGCGCGGGCGGAAGTAGACAGAGCATTCCATAGGGATCTCAGCATGGCCCAGCAAGAAGGCGTTTATTTCGTTCCATCCAAGAGCCAGTGGCCGATCGTGGCTGCGGTGGTCATGTTCGTCACCGTGCTCGGTGCCGCGCATTGGCTGAACGCTCCCCCGGGTGAAGCGGGCTTTGGCAAGACGATGCTCACCATCGGCTTCATCGGCATCCTGCTGATGTTCTTCGGATGGTTCCGCTCGGTGATCCGCGAATCGCTGGCGGGCAGCTACAACAACCAGGTGGACCGCTCGTTCCGCATGGGCATGATGTGGTTCATCTTCTCCGAGGTGATGTTCTTCGGCGCCTTCTTCGGTGCGCTGTTCTACGCCCGCATGTTCGCGGTGCCGTGGCTCGGCGGCGAAGGCCATGGCGTGCTGACCCACCAGTTCCTGTGGAGCGACTACGCCGCTTCGTGGGGCGCCGGTGGCGGCGGTGGTCCGGAGCGCATCGGCGGCAATTTCGAGACGGTGCTGCCCTGGGGCCTGCCGCTGCTCAACACGCTGATCCTGCTGTCCTCGAGCGTCACGGTGACCATTGCTCACCATGCGCTGAAGGCCGGCCAGCGCGCCAAGATCCTGTGGTTCCTCGGCTTCACCGTGCTGCTGGGCTCCACCTTCCTGTGGTTCCAGGCGCACGAGTACATCGAAGCCTATAAGGAGCTCAACCTCACGCTGCAGAGCGGCGTCTACGGTTCGACCTTCTTCATGCTCACCGGCTTCCACGGCATGCACGTGACGCTGGGCACCATCATGCTGGCCATCATCTGGCTGCGCGTGGCCAAGGGTCACTTCACCAAGGAACACCACTTCGCGTTCGAAGCGGTGGCCTGGTATTGGCACTTTGTGGACGTGGTGTGGCTGGGCCTGTTCATGTTCGTCTACATCCTCTGAGACGCTGGCGCGTCGCAGCGGCCAAAAAGCCCGCCGAAAGGCGGGCTTTTTGTTGGGGGGATCACACCCTCTACGCCCCTTTGTAGGAGCGCACTTGTGCGCGACCGCAGAGCCCCGTCGTCTCCGCTCCGTAGGGTGGTCGCGCACAAGTGCGCTCCTACAAGGGGATCGCAACGCCTCGCCGCCTCCGCTCCGCCGGGTGGTCGCGCACAAGTGCGCTCCTACAAGGGGATCGCAACGCCCCGCCGCCTCCGCTCCGTGGGGTGGTCGCGCACAAGTGCGCTCCTACAAGGGGACCGCTGCCCCCCAAACCAAAGGCCCGCCAATGGCGGGCCTTCGATGGAACCAGATGTCGCAGCGGAGCGCTGCCGACCGCGGGAAGCTACAATTACTGGCCCACGCCGTGCGGGTGGAGCCAGCCCATCCAGATGCCGAACACGACCATCAGGATGAGCAGCACCGACAACCCGATGCGACGCGTCAGCGCCCACACCGTGCGCTTGCTGCCTTCCTTGTCGGTCATCATGAAGTACAGGGCCTGACCAAGATTGAACAACACCACCAGCAGCAGAATCACCAGCGCATATTTGTAGATGGTTTCCACGTGATTGGTCCGAACGTTTTTGACATCCGCAGTATAGCGGTCGTGCACGGCGCCACCGCGTGAAGTGGCTGCGCCGTCCATCCTGGTTCGCACTGCTGCTCACAGCGGTGAGTGCCTTGCTGTTCATACGTTTGGGCGTGTGGCAGCTGCATCGCGCGGACGAGAAAGAGCAGATTCTGCGACGGTATGCCACAGCGGAAACCGCGGCTCCGCGCGACTTTGCCGCAGTGGCCTCAAATCCCCCCATCGATGCGTTTGCCCGCGTCAACGTGCAGGGCAGCTACCTCGCCGATCGCATCTATCTGCTCGACAATCCCAAGCATGACCAGCGCGGCGGTGTGGAAGTCTATGCGCCTTTCCGTCCGCGCAACGGCGATCGTCTGTTGCTGGTCGATCTGGGATTTCTTCCGGGCAACGGCACGCATCAGGCGCCGCAATTACCACCGTTGCCCGCCGGCCCGCTGGAGCTGCACGGCCTGTATGTGCCCGCGCCCGGCGTTGGTTTTGAAATGGGCGGCAATGCCCTCGCCCTGCAGAAGAGCTGGCCAAAGACCACGGTTTATCTCGAGCTTCCCCAGGTGGCGGCCGATCTTGGCGCTACGCTGTATCCGCAGGTGCTCGCGCTCGACGCGGAGCCTGCATCCATCTACGTGCGCGAACACACCATCGATTTCTCCTCGATGCCGCCCGCGCGCCACCGTGCCTATGCATTCCAGTGGTTCACCTTCGCCGTGGCGGTGGTGGTGATCCTGCTGGTGCTGCATCGTCGTCGTCCTTCCCGACCGGACCAGTCATGAATACACCCGATCCCGCCGCACTGCGCGCAAGCCGACGAAAACTGCTGTTGATCATGCTGGTGTTTGCCGCGCCGATCGTGGCGGCCATGCTGCTCACCTTCGCGGGCTGGCAGCCCTCGGGCAAGGCCAATGGCCTTGCCGTGATGCCGCAGCGCAATTTCGCCACCGAGCAGGTGCCGGTGTCGCTCACCAATGGCGACACCTGGGCGTGGCGCGCGAAGGAACCGCAGCTCACCCTGGTCGCCCTGGCCGGTCCAGGATGCGCCGAGAAATGCATGGACGTACTGACCAAGATGGCCGCGGCGCGCCTCACGCTCAACCAGAATGCACCGCGCCTGCGCCTGCTCTACGTCGGCAAGCCGCCGGCAGATGCTGCTGCCACGGGGATGACGAACTACTGGAAGCTCGGTCAGGATTCGATGGGCGCGCTGGCTCCCTTCGCACCGACCACGCCGGACAGCGTCAATGCACTGTTGGTGGAATCGGACGGCACCGCGTTGTCGTTCTATCCCGCAGGCTTTGATCCCACCGGCTTGCGCAAGGATCTGCAGAAGGTGATCCGCTGATGACGTCCCGTTCGATCAGGGTGCTGCGCGGGCTGGCCTTGCTCGCTGCCGTGTTCGCCTTTGGCGTGGTGATGTTCGGCGCGTTCGTGCGTCTGTCCAATGCCGGGCTGTCTTGCCCGGACTGGCCGACTTGCTACGGCCGCGCGGCATGGCCGGAACAGCAGCACGAGATCGCGCAGGCGAATCAGGCTTTCCCTGATCGTCCCTACGAAACGCACAAGGCGTGGCGCGAGCAGGTGCATCGCTTTCTTGCCGGTACGCTGGGGACGCTGGTGTTTGCGCTGGCCTTGATCGCCAGCTGGCGTCGCCCATGGGCGCGCTATGCGGTGATTGTCGGCGCGCTATGCGCGGCGATCGGCGTTGGCATGTATATCAAGGGCGAGCATCACTGGTCCTTGCTGGTATCGCTGTTCGCGATCGGGCTGCCCTTGATCGCGGCGATCGGGCTTGATCGTCCGGGCGCGTGGCGCATCAGCGTGCTCGCGCTTTCCGTGGTGGTGTTCCAGGCCATGCTCGGCATGTGGACGGTGACGCTGCTGTTGAAGCCCATCGTGGTGATGGGCCATCTGATGGGCGGCATCACCACCTTCGCCTTGCTGGCCTATGCGGCACTGCGTTTCGCTGGCGTGGGTGCCAACGACGACCGTCACGCGGCGCTGCGCAAGACCGTGATCGTCGGCATTGTCCTGCTGCTCGCGCAGATCGCGCTGGGCGGCTGGACCTCGTCCAACTATGCCGCGCTCGCCTGTGGCACGGATTTCCCCAAATGCCTCGGGCAGTGGATGCCGCCCACCGATTTCCAGCAGGGTTTTGTGCTGTGGCGCGGCATCGGCGTGAACTATGAAGGCGGTGTGCTCGACATGGCGGCGCGCAGCGCCATCCAGATTGCGCATCGCATCGGCGCACTGGTGGTATTTTGCTACCTCGCCTGGCTCTCGCACCGGGTGTCGCGTCGCGGCCTGCGTTCGCTGGGCGTGGCGATCGCGGTGGTGTTGCTGACCCAGGTACTGCTGGGCATCAGCAACGTGCGCTTCGGGCTGCCGCTGCCGGTGGCGACGCTGCACAATGGCGTGGCGGCGCTGCTCCTGTTTACCTTGCTGGCCACGCTGGCGCGCACGCAAAAGCGTCGCGAGGACGCGATGTTTGTTTCCCACGGATACCGATGACGATGAGCAGCCGTTTCCATGAGTACCTGGAACTGACCAAGCCGCGCGTAGTCGCGCTGCTGGTGTTCTGCGCCGTGATCGGCATGTTCCTCGCCGTGCCCGGCATTCCGCCGTGGCGTGCGCTGGTGTTCGGCACGCTGGGCATCTGGATGGCCTCGGGTTCCGCTGCAGCCTTCAATCACCTGATCGATCAGCGCATCGACAAAGTGATGGCGCGCACCGCCCATCGCCCTCTGGCCACCGGTCAGCTGAAGCCCAAGCAGGTGCTGACCTTTGCGCTCGCGCTAGGTGCAGTGTCGATGTTGATCCTGGTGTTCCTGGTCAATCCGCTGACCGCGCTGCTCACCTTCGGCGGTTTGATCGGCTACGCGGTGATCTATACGGCCTACCTCAAGCGCGCCACGCCGCAGAACATCGTGATCGGTGGCCTGGCCGGTGCGATTCCGCCGGTGCTGGGTTGGACGGCCGTCACGGGTGCGCTGCATCCGTTTGCGCTGCAGCTGTGCCTGATCATCTTCGTGTGGACGCCGCCGCATTTCTGGGCGCTGGCGATCTTCCGCCGCGACGATTACTCCCGCGCGCAGGTACCGATGCTGCCAGTCACGCATGGCGTGGTGTTCACGCGTTGGCACGTGCTGTTCTACACGATCCTGCTGGTGCTGGTGACGCTGTTGCCGGCGCTCACGGGTTATAGCGGGATGGTTTATCTGGGCGGTGCGGTGGTGTTGGGCTTGGGCTTTCTTTATTACGCGATCCGTTTGCTCAATCCGCCGGATGAGTTTTTCGCGATGAAGGTGTTCAACTATTCCATCGTGTATCTGATGGCGTTGTTTGCGTTTTTGTTGGTGGATCATTGGGTGATGGAGCCGCTGGTGCAGCACCAGGGTGTGGTGTTTGAGCGTTCGCTCTAAGTAGGTTTCGTTCGATCGGCATTCCGGCGCAGGCCGCCCCTTTGGTCGTCATCCCGGCGTAGGCCGGGATCCAGGAGCGATATCGCCTGGTTTTCACGTCGAGGCCAGGGTGCCGCCTACGCGGCGGGCGTTTCGAACGGCTGCCGCCGCTCGAGTCACTTTTCTTTTGCTGGCCCAAAAGATCCCTCGGGACTAGCTTCGCGTCGAAAGTAACCCAAAGAAAATGGCCTGATAACGCCCGCAGCATCGTG